>JASJDW010000339.1 GCA_030064955.1 Crocosphaera sp. | reverse complement strand
TTTTATTAATCTTATTGACTTCATTTTCAATCAGAGGATAAATAGAATTATTGTCCTTTTCATTTTTTATTCGTGACTCTTCAGATAAATGATTAACTTGGGAACTTGTTTTATTTTCAGTTAATGGTTGATTTGATGTGGAGCTTTCCTGTTTTTTATTAATCTTATTGACTTCATTTTCAATCAGAGGATAAATAGAATTATTGTCCTTTTCATTTTTTATTCGTGACTCTTCAGATAAATGATTAACCTGTGAACTTGTTTGATTTTCAGTTAATGGTTGATTTGATGTGGATCTTTCTTGTTTTTTATTAATCTTATTAACTTCCTTTTCATCCAAAGGGTAAATAGGATTATTATTATTTTCATTTTTTATTCTTGACTCTTCTATTACATTATCAACTTGGGAAGTTGTTCTATTTTCAGTTAATGGTTCACTGTGAGAAGATGATTGGTTATTTGTTTCCACGTCATTGATAACGTTTTCTTGATTTTCTAAAGGATCATTAATTTCCAGACTGGATAATTCTGGAGAATCAATATCATTCAAATCAAACAAGTTAAAAGGTTCTAAAATATCAATTTGATGCAATCTAGAACGATTCACTGACCAATATCCCGACGGTAAAAACGGCATAAGTTCGGTCACTTCTGGTGTAAAATTTGACTGATTTTGAGAGTCTAAAGAATCTGATTTTTTATCTAAATCACTTTTGTTTTTTTCCTGTAGAGAAGAAGAATTAAAAATAGAAAATGCCCAAAAATCACCCCCAATTGCCATATTTGGAGCAAAGAATGGCGCAATCAAAGGTTTTGCTACAGGAATTACCCCTTGGGTGCGTTGTATCAGTTGAGTCAAAAAATCAGTCATTAGTTTGCCAGATCCAGATAATATTGTCGTCTTATCGCACTCATGTTTAAGATTTCTGCTTCTTGCCAACCATAGACCTTCGCCAAACTGTGAACTTCCTGTAGTAACCGTTGCGCTTGATTACTCAATTCTCGCCAAAAAAAATCAACAATATCGAACAAAACTTGCCATACATGATCGCAAGCAGGACAACTGAGATCCAGCAAAATCTCAGCTTGGGGGTCAGTTTCCGTCAATTGTTGAGTCAAAAGAGCGATCGCCGTTACGGGTAATTCCTCACAACTCACAACTTTCCCTTCTAGATGAGCTTCTAACAAACATTGCTTGGCTAATTGTAACGTGGCTGTCTCCTCGTCTGCTGCTGTCATGACGGTGGCTAAATCTAAACTATTGGGTAAGCGAAAATGTAGGTTAAGACGGTCCATACTCACTTGATAGTCCCTCAAGTCGGTCATAGTATCAGGGTCGATGATGCGGAGATCCTTTGTATTGAGGGAAAATTCCAGATTTTCTTGACATTGAGGACAAGTGGCAAAGCTGTTTAATTGTTCCCCAAACGTGATCTCTCGCAACATCAATAAATAAGCATCGCGACAACCAATACTCCAAGAAGCTAACTCTGTGAATTGTTTTTCTGGGAAAGCATAGGCCAGTAGGAGTAAAGCGCGATCGATGGGGTGTCGATCTTGCCCTAACTCCCAAATACGCACAATATCAGCAGCAGACAGAGAACGAATCATTGATTAAGCGGGTTCAACAAAACTAGGTTCGGTGGGTTCTGTGACATCATAATCCCGTTCCCATCCTTCATTTTGCAGTTGGATGCTTTGAATAGCAACAGCATTAGCATTAGCATCTAATTCAGGCATGGCCGTAAACTCAGAAACCCAACAACGATAGACTTTATAAGCGATCGCCACTTGTCCTGCTTCGTTGAGTAATTCGATAATAATATCTTTGCGAAAGTCCTTCAAAGACACTTCGGCCCCCAATCCAGACCCCCAGTTCCAAACTTTATTGGCCCATTGTTCAAAGTCCTTATCGTGACTCACTCCCCGTTCTAACATAATGGGTTCGTATTTGCTGGTTCCTGGAGAATGGCGAGGGGTACTCGGATCACCTCCAATACGGTGAGTAACGACTTCTGTGGTGCGTTTCAATCCACCAACTTTAGAGATACCGGCCACATAGCGACCATCCCATTTCACCCGAAATTTGAAGTTTTTATAAGGGTCAAACCTTTCGGTGTTCACACTAAATTGAGGCATGATAGTTCTCCATGATGATTGCAAATATTCAAGAATTCTGCTCACACTCCCCACACTCAATTGAAAACTACGATTAAGTAGCAATATCTCCTGCAATTTGTTGGAATTTGATAATGACAAATTCGGCCGGTTTTAGGGGGGCGAAACCAACGATAATATTGACGATACCGCGATCGATGTCGTTTTGTGGGTTGGTTTCTTTGTCACATTTGACGAAATAAGCTTTACTGGGAGTGTCTCCTTGAAATGCTCCTTGACGAAACAAATTATTCATAAAAGCCCCTACATTCAGCCGTATCTGCGCCCATAACGGTTCGTCATTGGGTTCAAATACCACCCATTGGGTTCCTCGGTACAGACTTTCTTGTAAGAAGAGAAGGAGACGACGAATAGGAAGATATTTATATTCGTCTGCTAATTGGTCGGCTCCGCGTAAAGTACGCGCTCCCCAAACAATGCGGCCATACACTGGAAAACTACGCAAACAATTGAGTCCTAAAGGATTGAGTTGTCCATTTTCTGCATCGCTTAAATTAACTTGCAATCCTTGAATCCCATTTAAACTGGCATCGATTCCTGCAGGAGCTTTCCAGACTCCTCGTTGTGCATCAGTACGACTCATAATACCAGCCATAATGCCACAAGGAACAAAGGTATCTAGCTGCCCCTCTTGTAGAGGATCTGCTTGAATGACTCGTGGAAAATAAATAACAGCATTACGAGCATCAGAACCTGACAAACCAAGCTCATCACTGCGAATCGCTTCTCTTGCTGTATTCGCTGCTGTCTCTGGGTTGGCTCCCCAACTCTTGGGGGGATCGACAATCAAAATTGCTCGTCGTTCCACGCAATAGGGAAGAGCTAATTGGTAGATTGTTTTATCGGTATCTCCAGTTCTGATTTCTGGTGGAATACACAGCAGATTAAACAAATCTGCTTTATCGAGTGCTTTTAAACCTGTTTTGGGAATAATTTGATTGTTAGCATCTCTTTGCCCTTCATAATTTTGGAGTGTCAAGTTTATGCTATCAGTACCATCGGCAAATTTATCTATATTAGCGGGTGGGGTATCGGGATTAGTGGGATCTCGATCATCAGGAGTTACTGGTGGTCTGTTGCCATTTTCATCAATACCTCTGGGATCGTCACCGTTCATTTCAATGCGTACTCTTTGTGACTGCTGTTTTAGCACTTTGTCAACACGTCGCGCTCCTGCACTTTGCTTAAGAGAAACATTATTAATCCGCTCTCTCGTACCTCGGGGGGGGTTCTCTATTATCGTCAAATTGAAAAGGTCTACAGCCTCTAAACCATAATTGGCGGCAAATTCTTCATCAATATCATCATGATCGATTTTGATACTTAGATTGTTACCCCATGTTCCTGGATTAGCAGCTTCTAAGAATAGATTTCCTGTATTGTATTTGGCCCGACCATTTTCATTGGGGTCATCACTTGCAAATAACCTTAAAATAATGGCTTGATTGCCACCGTTTAGATAGAAATCTCGTACGGCATAACCCATAGGGTAATCTATATGTAAGCCACCAAATTGACGCTCAAAGTCACTGAAATTATTGATTGTTGTTGGTTCATTAATCGGTCCTCGCAAAGTACGACCAATGAATGCAGTAATTGAAGTAGCAACCCCGATGATAGTGCGAACACCACTGGGAATTTCTTCGATGTAAACACCTGGATAAGTGGGAGTAATCGGCATAGTAATTTTTTCTCCGTGATTAATGTCAAAAAATTATAGTTGCAATAATTTATATTGCTGTTTCAGACCGAAGCAAAGCTTAAAATTCAAGGGATTGAAGTCTATTCAGTTAGTATAGAATTTGACGTAAAAGATAACTAATGACTTCAATAATTGAGATTGTATCTTTACTATTAATCGTATCAGAATCACGACCCATTGGCTTAATTATTAAGATCAAGAAGTTGGAGGGGTAGCATCCCGTCCAACTAAAATCTCAATATTAGCTGTTATGGGTTCGGAACTTTCCAGTTTGTTTTCAAAAGTGATTTTTTTAACGTCACCCAATAAGGACGAAATTGCTCCTGCTCCTAGATAAATCTGAGGTTGATCTAAATTGATAGCAGGCTTATCATCAATTTTGTATGTTAGTTGTTTATCATTGGGTGCATCAGGTGGCGTGTACTCACTAGATTTAATCAACAAAAAATTAACACTATCAGCACCTGGTTGAACATCAACTATTTTAGCTGGTTGACCAGACTCTAGGGAAACCTCAATTTTGTCGTAAGCTTCCACCTCAAACTCTAGGGGAGCAACAGAGGCAACTGGTCCTCCTACTACTTGCACATTTAAGCCGACTTTGATAATTGCCATGATAGTTCTCTTTAATTTGAACGTAAACGCTTTGATTAAAAATCATCGAACATTTGTTTTTTTGTGTTAAGTACCTCCTTGATTTTGGTCTTCCAATGCTTGAATTCTTGTTCTCAAGCTAGTAATTTCTACTTCTAAATTTTGGTCTTCTAATACATTAATTCTTGCTGTCAAGTTGGCAATTGTATCTTTCTGCTCGTTAACCTGTTGGAATAATCTTGTAATGACTTGGCGATTTTCCTGAACAGCTTGAGTAATAATGGCGACGATATCCAAAATTTTAAGAGTTTTTCCGTCAGAAGAAGTCAATAAATCAGATATTCCTTCTAAACTAAAACTAGCATTAAAATTGTCTTGACTATCAGGAATTTTGACAGGTTTTAAAGAGTTCAAAATTGTTTGAATTTCCTCACTTGTCCACAGCAACGGTTCAGTGTCACCTGTCGGTAAAACAGTTGAAAAAACTTGCCCGACTTCTAAAGTTTGCGCTTTAATATCTTTAGCTAATACTGTTCCATCACCTACAACTGTTAACTGGTTTTCGACTTGGCCATTGAGTTGACTGTCGAAACGAGCAATAGGTTGCTGATATTGAAATGATACATCATTGTCGATGGACTCTT
>JASJDW010000338.1 GCA_030064955.1 Crocosphaera sp. | reverse complement strand
CCAATGGTAAAATATCTAGGCATAACAACATTATACCTAGGTTTACCTAGATATTTACCCTACTGCATTAACCGCGTTTTATGGTAAATTTGTATGGGAGAAGTTCAGGTAGAGAGAAATTGAGAAAATCCTAGACATTAATATGCAGTTCTGTCTAGGATTCTAGGGTTTCTTGTGTTCTAACAAAAACTCACTATTCGATTATCTTACTTTCTCCAGTAATACCCTTGAAATGAAACGTTCCTACCTCTTCGCGGTAAGTAGGTTTAATATCCCGCAACATACTGATAGCCATTGTTTCCCCTAATAAGTTGCCACCGGTTGCCTTACTGGTTCCTGGACATCCCGAGGTGGTTCCATCGGTGCGATAGTGCATTCCTGCACCATCTCGGAAGAGGGTAATATTAGCAATGAGCTTATTGAGTTCCCCATGAACGCTTAAGGTTTCGCCTCCTGTGTAGGCAGTCAAACCTTGACCATCAGCAGTAGGAACCACAGGACTAGCAATGGGACGATCTTCAAAAAAGGCTTTGGCAATGGTCGCACCCGCTGCAATAAAGACCGAGTGGCCTCCTGGATAAGCAGGATGCGCCGGCGAACCTTCAGGGAAACCCATCGGTAACAACCAAGTTCCCTTTCTGTCTCCTCGAGAAAACTTGAGATTTTGTAGGGTATTGTGTTCAAGAATGCGATGGAGTACCTTGGTTTGTTTCCACACCTCTGCCCCGTCTCCAAATAATTTATCGAAGGTACTATCAAAAGGCTTACCTAAAATACCCAGTCGGAATAACTCTAGACGTTGTGCATAAACTTCCGGGCGCAAACGCAAATGAACACACCACTTTTGGAACCAAGCGTGTTTGAGTCCATAAACAGCAGCTAAGGCACTATTGACAGTAATATCTGGTCCACCCAGACTACCAAAGGCCTCAGATGTTGTAATAGCCCCTTCTGCGTTCGGATCTCTGGCGTAGGGACTCGCTGAAGAAATCGCAGCCATTTCCCCTAATAAAATAATCGTTGCCCAAAGACTAGATTGATGGGGAAAATCCACATGAACCCACTGGCCAGCATCCCGTAACGTAATAATGTAGCGTCTTCCATCCAGAATATCAGAACCAGTGGGATCGATATCCCCATTATTCACTGATTTCCAGGTTTCAAGATCGGTGATGTAGTCAAGTCCTTCTCTGGGGTAGAGAGAAGTTTGATGAATAGGTTGATTGCCAAAGATGAAATCTTTGAGTAAAAATTGAGAAACATGGGGACCCACATCGCATCCTTCATAGGGACCACGGAAAATAGTTTGAGGGGTTACTTTAAAACCAAATTCTTGTTTAAACCCTAAGTTATTGAGATCCTCGCAAGCTTCCTTGATTAATGAACTTTGTTCATATTGATCAAAGCGTACATCCCGACATAAAGCCATCCAATACCGTTCAACCATATCAATGGCAGTATTACGACTATCAAAAGCCGGTTCCGGTTCCATCCGAGATCCGTGGGAGTCATTACCGATCAATTGAAAAGAGTAGGCATTAAGCGGGTTCGCTAGTAATCGTTTTCCTCCTCCTAAGATCACCTCTTCAAACCCTTCTTGGGTTTCTTGAGCGATGGCATCTAAAAGAGACTGAAAAGAATCAGGATCAACTAAACCAATATCATCGTGTTTTAAGGTTTTCGTAAAAGAACCAAATCCGAACAAATTAATGGTACGGTCCTTCATCTTAATAGGGCCGTTTTTGAAACGTTTTTGATCGCCATTGGTTTCAGGTGGTTTGGTTACGAATTCATTGAAAGCTTCTTGAGCGGTATTTTCACGGATATCCTTAGCTTTTTGGCGACGGGCAGGAAAATCTCGGTTTACAGGCACAGTTAAATCTCCCTATTGAACTTTGGACAAAAATCAACTTAGGTTCATCTTGGTGTCAAGATATCTGAAACCAAAAGTTAACACAACCTAATTTAACGAATTTAACAACCTAATTTAATGAATTTAAGGGTTCCGTCGCAAAAACTTTTAAAAAGTACAATTATCCTACAATAATCTAACTAAAGTCCCACTAACCGAAAGACATAGAGATTGTTAGTGGAGGTAGGCAGAGGAAGCAGGGGCAGCAGAGGGAGAAATGATTAACAGGGAATAGGGACTGTCTATGGTGGGGGATTTAAACGGGGAATAGGGAATGGGGAATGGGGAATGGAGAATAGGAAAATACCATTGCCCGTTGCCTATTCCCTATTGCCTCTCCCGAAGGGAGTTGATATATCTTCACCCCCTCACCCTATCACTTCCCACACTTCCCTCTCTTCCCACCCTTCCCACACTCTCTCTCACCCTATCACCCCCTCACCTTCTCCCTTGCAACTCCTGCTTCTTTCAAATGATTATGAAACGGTTGAAGCAGTGGGACGACGACGGCGATAAACTTTGCGGTTAGCGGTAGGTTCAATCCTAGAGGGACTTTCTGGGGTTTGTAAAATGAAGATAACCAGGGGATAACTTCTTAATTCCCGTTTCACCAATCTTTGTAAGGTGTTTTCCATTTCTTTTTGTAAGTAAGCCCAGTCTACCTCGGTTGAGCGATCGCTTGAGGCAAAATCATCCCAACGGTTCTCTAAAATGTTCTCGATCGCCCGAATAATCAGTTGTTTGAGTAAGGACTGTTCTACTTTACTTACCACACCCCGTAAGTCCACTTCAGGGGGTGTCAATAATTTTCCTTCCCAACTAATGGGGGCGGCCACCGTAACGACCCCATCTTCGGCCAATTGTTGACGATCTTGCATCACGTGTTCATGGACAACACCTGCTTGATCCACTAATTCGATGCCGGAAGGCACTTGTCCTGCTACTCCAATGCTCTGTTCAGACACTTCCACAATGTCACCATTGTTGATAATAACGATGTTGTCTGCGGGTATTCCCATCTTATAAGCGGTTTCTGCGTGTTTGACTAGCATTCGATGTTCCCCATGAACAGGAACAAAGAATTTCGGTCGAGTTAAGGCTAACATTAATTTATGGTCTTCTTGGCAACCATGACCTGACACATGAATCCCGTGATGACGGCCATAAATCACTTTTGCCCCTTGCATCATCAAACGATCAATCGTATTAACTACCGCAATAGTATTCCCTGGAATGGGGTTCGCTGAAAAAACAATCGTATCCCCTGGACGGACTTTGAGATGACGATGAGATCCCCGAGAAATACGAGTTAAAGCTGCTAAGGTTTCCCCTTGTGACCCGGTGGTCAAAATTAAGACTTGTTCATCAGGTAGGTTGTTGGCTGCTTTGAGGGAAATAAACACATCCTCAGGACATTTAATATAGCCTAATTCCCTGGCATGGGCAATGACGTTTAACATGGAACGTCCTACTACAGCAACTTTCCGCTTATGTTTTTGCGCCAGTTGTAAAATAATATTGACCCGATGCACCGAAGAAGCAAAGGTGGTAATCATTAACCGTCCTTCTGCTTGGGCAATAATGCGATCTAGGTTAGGGTAAACTGAACTTTCTGAGGGGGTACTGCCAGGAACTTCAGCATTAGTTGAATCACTCAGTAGGCAAAGAACGCCTTTTTCTCCGTGTTCAGCTAATTTTTGGAAGTCAAAATATTCTCCATCTACAGGGGTATGATCAACTTTAAAGTCTCCTGTATGGATCACAACCCCTAAAGGAGTATGGATGGCTAAGGTAAAGCTATCGGCCATAGAATGGGTGTTGCGGATAAATTCTACTAAAAAGGAAGGACTAACCCTGACCATTTCTCTAGGACCGACGGTTTGTAATTTGGTGCGATCGCTGACTCCTGCTTCATCTAATTTATCTCTGAGTAAGGCGATAGCCAATTTGGGTCCGTAAATGATGGGAATATCAAATTGCTTCAAATGATAGGGAATACCTCCAATATGATCCTCATGACCGTGAGTGGCAATCATTCCTTTGATTTTATGACGATTTTCTCGTAAATAGGTCATGTCGGGGAGGACAATATTCACCCCGTGCATTTCATCACTGGGAAAGGCAATACCAGCATCAATGAGAATGATTTCGTCATTGTACTCTAAGACGCAGGTGTTTTTGCCAATCTCGTGAAGTCCTCCCAAGGGAATAATTTTTAGGGTAGGTTGTTGTTTAGTTTGACTCATTTGCCTCCTTAATTGTTAAGTCATTTGTTAATGATTCTGGTTTACGAAAAAACTAAAATTTTTAATAAAAATACTTCTAAAAACAACTTTTAGTTGTTTTATCCTACTGTTTATCAATTCATTAGTTGTTATGGATGATTAACTCATTCAGTTTATTACTCTTCTATCAATGATAACTCTTCTAAGACTGATTTAACCTCTTGTTTCAACGTTTCAGAAATTTCTACTAATGGTAATCTTACTCCACCTACTTCCCATCCTTGTAAATTTAAAGCTGCTTTAATGGGAATAGGGTTAGTTGTACAAAACAAGACTTTAAATAAAGAAAAAAGTTTCACATTAATTTCACTGGCTATGCTTCCTTTCTGGTTATTATAAGCTGTAATCATTTCTTGCATTTCTAAGCCTACTAAGTGACTCGCCACACTAACAACCCCTACACCTCCTACAGTTAATAATGGTAACGTTAAAAAGTCATCCCCTGCATAAATTAAGAAAGAACTATCAGTCATTCGACGAATTTTACAAGCTTGTTCTAAACTTCCACTGGCTTCTTTTATAGCAACAATATTCTTGATTTCTGCTAATTTCGCAGTGGTTTCTGGGGACATATTTTGTCCGGTGCGCCCAGGTATATTATACAACATTATAGGAAAGTTGCCTACTGTTTCAGCAATTTTTTTGAAATGTTCGTACAATCCTTCCTGGGGAGGTTTATTATAATAGGGAACTACTTGTAAAGAGCCATCTAATCCCATTTTAGCTACTTCTTGGGTTATTTCAATGGCGTGTTGAGTTGAATTTCCTCCTGTTCCTGCTAACACTTTAGCCTTATCACCAACCGCTGTTTTAACCACTTTA
Organism: Crocosphaera sp.; assembly: GCA_030064955.1. Classification (GTDB taxonomy): domain Bacteria; phylum Cyanobacteriota; class Cyanobacteriia; order Cyanobacteriales; family Microcystaceae; genus Crocosphaera. The sequence goes on along the minus strand of JASJDW010000338.1, from coordinate 107 downwards.
AATAATTGGGATTTTTCTGACCAACTTAGGGTAGGAGATTCTCCTGTCGTTCCACAAACTAATAATCCGTCGCTGCCATTATTCACTAAATGAATGGCTAACTTTTC
>JASJDW010000337.1 GCA_030064955.1 Crocosphaera sp. | reverse complement strand
CAAATAATCAGGATTGTCTTTTTATTCCTCAATTGATGTTGCTTGTCATGTTTTTCAATAATGCTATCTTATTGCGGTGAGCAGTTACAAATTAGCTCCTGAAAGATTAGCGTTAGTAAAATCAGCTCCCTGAAGAACAGTAGTAGACTGAGAAGCATCATTAAAATAAGCGTTTGAAAGATTAGCACCAGTAAAATTAGCCTGTTTAAGTTGACTACCCATAAATTCTGCACCCATAAGTCTTGCGTCAATAAACTTAGCTCCATTCAGATATGAATTATGTAGTTTAATCTGTTTCAGAAATATATTACTCATATCAACATCATCAAAATAATATCTATTGGTACTAAGATTACAATAAAGGTCTTTATTTTTTTTACATAGTCCTTCTGTTCCAGTATGTGTATCTTCTTGAGCTTTAGTATGATTAATTAAACCAGATTCATATAGATATATAAGAACAATTCTCCTACTTTTAGGATTTAAGTTTCTGATATATGCTCTGGTGAGATAATCAATCTCTTTTATGTTTTGTAAATTAAATGCAAAACTTGGCCTATTATCTATCAATATTGTTTGTTTTCCGCCTTCTTTGTCTAGAATAATTGTATTTAATTTATCTAGATAATTATTTAATTGTTTCGCTTCTTCAACTTTTGCAGTATGTTGTATAACTTTATTATTTGTAAACCAACCTAAACAAAAAACTATTAAGGGAATAAGAATAACTGAAGTGATTTGGATTACTAATTCTTTTATACCCTTTGAATCCTCAAGTTTCACAGTAATTGGAGCTTGAGGATTGACGGTAGTTTTTTCATTAGTTCTCATAACACTTTAATAGGTTTAATCCATGTAGCTGTAATCTCAAACCTATCCTCCTTCAATTAACATTATATAACGCAAAATAGATCCTTAAAGACTTATGATTGAGTATATTTACCTTTCTTCAAAAATATCTTTTTTTAACAACTTGCTCACTGTTTTAACCTTGTCAAACCAAGGCAACACTTTACAAAACGTTACGTCACGGGTATAGTATCTCTACTTGACTTCTGTTAATCAGACGTTAATGTTGTTCATAGGATATGACTATGAAAATCTTAATTACTGGTGCATCTGGGTTTCTGGGGACTAACTTATGTTCTCAACTGGAAACCCAAGGCCACGACATAATCAAATTAAACTCTAAAAATTGCGATCTGACACAACCAGATTCCTTACTCAACTTTAATGATGTTAACTATGATCAAATTTATCATTTAGCGGCCTGGACGCAAGCAGGGGACTTTTGTTTGTATCATCCAGGGGAACAATGGATCATCAATCAACAGATGAATACTAATGTTTTAACTTGGTGGCAAAAACATCAACCCCAGGCTAAATTTATTTGTATGGGAACAAGTTGTGCCTATGATCCCGACTTACCTCTAGTAGAAGAGAATTACCTAACAGGGATGCCTATTAGTAGCCTATTTACTTATGCGATGACCAAAAGAATGCTCTATGCAGGACTTCTGGCCTTGAATAAGCAATATGGCCTAAAATATCTATGTTTAGTCCCTTCTACCTTATACGGGACAGGTTATCATACCGACGGTCGACAGATGCACTTTATCTTTGATCTGATTCGTAAGATAATTCGCGGTAAACTGTACGATGAACCCGTTATCCTTTGGGGAGATGGCTACCAGTCACGGGAGCTTGTCTTTGTGGAAGATTTTGCTAAGATTGCTATGGAATTAGCCCAAACCGTTGATAATGATTTGATTAACATCGGTGCAGGGGAGGAGTTTCCCATTCGTCACTTTGCTCAACTCATTTGCGAGGGAGTGGGATACGACTTCAACAATATCCAGTTTGACACTTCCCGTTATGTGGGAGCTAAGTCTAAATGCTTAGTGGTGAACAAACTTCAGCAATCTTTACCCAATTTCGGCTTAACTCCATTAGAATTAGGATTAACGAAAACAATTGAGTGGTTTTGGCAGGAACAAGAAAAACTTGTGCCTGCTCATTAACTGATATGTGAGGAAGGAACGGTGAACTATTGGATTCAACATAGGCTCAACTGCCTAGAAGAAGCGTTTAACCCTAAATACTGTCGCTCTTTAGAGCATACCATTGGTATTGTGGCTAGACAGTTCAAAGCGGGCAATAAACTGCTAATATGTGGTAACGGTGGCTCTGCGGCCGATGCTCAACACATTGCTGCTGAGTTTGTGGGACGGTTTCAACTGCATCGTAAGGGTTTACCTGCGATCGCTTTGGGAACAAACCCGGCTACATTAACAGCATGGTCGAATGATTATGAGTTTGAGACAGTTTTTGCTCGTCAGGTAGAAGCGTTTGCTCAACCAGGGGATATCCTCTGGGGTATTTCTACTTCTGGAAAGTCTGCTAATGTTATCCGTGCAATGGAAATGGCTAAAGAGTTAGGCTTGCTGACTATTGGTATGGCGGGTAATAATGGGGGAATGTTAAAGGATCTCACCGATTATCCTTTATTTGTTTCCGAATATCATACCCCATATATTCAAGAAATTCATCTGATTTCTTATCATCGTATTTGTGAGCAGGTGGAAGCACAGTTATTTGCTAAAGCTGGTTTAGAAGCTCAGATCGCTGTCTAAAATACTAAATATGACAACAACTCTTACCCCTTATACACAACTCCAAAAGGCTCTATTTTTGGATAGAGATGGGGTTGTTATTAAGTATGTTCCTTATCTTAGTAAAGTGGAACAAGTCGAGCTTCCTCTGGGTGCAGGGGAAGCTTTAAAACAATGGCAAGATGCTGGTTATTTATTGATTTTAATTACAAATCAAGCGGGGGTAGGAAGAGGCTATTATACGTTAGAAGATGTGGAAAAAGTACACAATTATATTATTAATGAATATGGTAAGTTTGGGGTAACTTTTGATGATATTTTCGTATGTCCTCATCATCCTCAAGATAATTGTTTCTGTCGTAAACCTTCTCCAAAAATGTTAATTGATGCTTCTAAAAAACATCATGTTTCCCTCTCTCAATCTTTCTTTATAGGAGATGCTCCTAGTGATGTACAATGTGCCATTAATGCTGAATGTCAACCGGTTTTAGTCTTAACTGGGAGAGGAGAGGAAACTTTACAAAACATTACGAACTATTCCCGTCAAGTTGAAATTTTTAACAGTTTACAAGATACCGTTAAACTAATTAATATGTAGGGAAGTTTAATAAAACATCTTTGCATAAGTCAGGTAACAAAATTAAGTTTTAATATGACTCAAGATGAGGAAAAGCAACTATCACCTATATTTGTATCATTAATTCCTAACTTGATGGAAGGTGAGGGACATATTATTCCTTATCATCAAGCAGTGAGTAAAGCTGTTAAAAAATTAGGATGGCAACATAAAGTTATTGTTCCTATTGATAACAAAGTTGATAAGCTACCTGTGGGTTGGGATGAAGGGTTAAGTAGTAATAGTTTAGAAAGAGAAGGCAATTTACTTATCAAAGTTTTTAGGATTAATGAAAGCATAAAATTAGCCAAAACCATCGCTAATTATTTAAACTGTAAAGTTATTAATCATTCAAATTGCTCTATTATTTTTCTAGAAAGATTTATTCATTTACAATTATTTGCTTTATATCTTGCTTTATTATGGGTTCCCACTGATAATTTATCGGTTTGGTTATTATATCGATTAGATACTCATAAAGACAATACTCGTTGGATTTATAAGTTACTTAATTTTTTAATCAAGAAGAAGATAAAACCTGAAAAATTTAAGCTTTTAACGGATAGCGATCGCTTAGAAAAATCTTTATCAAACTACTTTGAAAACTCTGTCACGGTCATGCCTATTCCTCATACAGATATTAGTCATTGTAGCATAAAATATCAGGACGTTTCTAAAATTATTTGTTGGTGGCCAGGTTCTCCTAGAGAAGAAAAAGGATGGAATATTATCAAAAAATTAGCCCATTATTCAGGAGAAAATACTAAAAATATTCAGTTAATTTGTGCAGAAACCTCTCAAGTAGAACCTGTTAAGAATGGGGTTGAATTAAGGTTAGTGGAAAATTATTTAACGAGAGAAGAATATTATCATTGGTTGGGGATAAGTCAAGTTATTTTATTACCTTATAATTATCCGGCCTATGAAGGAAGAACCTCAGGAATATTCACCGAGTCTATTATGGCAGGAAAAACTCCATTAGTTACTGAAAAGACATGGATGGCCTCTGAATTATTGAAACACAATTTAGCAGAATTAGTTATTGACTGGGAAGAATGTAAACAAGTTTTTGATATTATCAGAAAAGTGATTAAAAACGACACTATTCAAGATAAAATAAAAAAGATGCAGCGCAGTTATCAACAATTTCATAGTGTTGATAATTATGCCTGTATTATGAATAAAATTTATCAAGAAATGATGCTTTAAAATTATGTTTAAAGTTTGTATTGATGCGACTCCCGTTAGAGGGAAATTAACTGGTATTGGGGTTTATACATTAAATTTAATTAACGCATTATATCAACTACAAGAAACAGAAAATTTTAGTTTAGATATTTACTTTCATCCTTCGGTTAAAAATTGGTTAAAACGGAATTTATCGACTCCAGAGTTATTGCGTCAATATTCTCACGTTTCCTGTTTACCTATTCCCGTTAGTTTAGCAAATATATTAGCCAAATATTCTCCTTTTATTTTACCTTATTTTGATCAATATTTAGATAATCCTAATATTATTCAGGGAACAGATCATTATGTTTTTCCCCACAGTAAAACAGCAAAAATAATGACTATTCATGATCTGACTTTTATTAAATATCCACAGTATTCCACAAAAATTGTTAAAGGATATTTAGAAAGAATTAAACGCTGTTTAAGTTGGACAGATGCTATCATAACATTCTCTGAACATACCAAACAAGATATCATAGAATTACTCAATATTGACCCTGACATTATTTATGTAACTCCTCAAGCAAGTCGTTATTCTCCTCACTATTTAAACCGTCAATTATTATATGATCATTGTGATATCATTGATTA
>JASJDW010000336.1 GCA_030064955.1 Crocosphaera sp. | reverse complement strand
AAACTTTTAGAAAGTGACCTTGTTTTATTGAGTCGATAATCTCCCAATGATTCGTATTTAGGGTAAAGTAAATAGAAATCTTTTTCACATTCTGAGACAAAAGTTAATTTCTGTTGATTGATATATTGGTTAATATATTCTTGATTGCGAATATTCTGATATCTTTCTTGCGGATGACAAACGGTTGATTGAGGTGGAATATTCTCCAGAGTATTACTAATATCAGAGGTATTAGGAACTCTAGGCATTCCTCCACGACTATTTATATAGTTAGCAAAATATTTAAGATTAATCAATAAAGAAATTGTTATACAAATAATAATAAAACTAATCAAGATTTTTTCTAGTTTCTTAGAAAAATCAAGATAAGCTAAGCTACACATCGTGAAAAATATAGGAGATAGATAGATCAGAATTTTATAAAATACGGGATTATATGTTTTTTCTAAATCTGTTGAAGAATAAGCTAAAAGAAAAACGCCCCAAGTTATCAGTAAGCTATAAAAAATTGTTTTATTTCCTTTAAATTTATAAATCCCGATCGCTAAAGTTAATAATAAAAAAACAATCGAAATTAACACACTTTTTTCAGAGTTACCAATAAAATAAACATCTTTACCTAAATCAATATAACCCGAAAAAATTGCTTGAAATCTTTGCAACAACGAAACGCTATGACCTTCCTCTGTACTAGAATCAAAAACCAGTTGAATAATGCGCTGTGTGTTAATCCAATTTCGCCCAAATTCCCCAATCCAATAAGGGGTTAAAGTGATTAAAGTTGTGAGGATAGCAAGACCTGGTAAAATCCATTGTTTTTTACTTTTTGGATTTTGAAAAATATAGTAAATAATGCTAATAATAGAAACAGCAGATATGACGTAAAGAGAAGAAAAGTGTAAGTTGGTAATAATAGCAATGACTAAACCATATCCTATCCAAGATAACATTTCTAATCGAGGGGATAGTTTCCTATTAAGTTGAAAGTCATACAAGAGAATTAAACAGAGTAAAAAAAACGGAATAGAGACAGGATTCCCTCCCAAACTATCTCCCGTACTCATAACAATATTTCTGAATAGGAATATATACCAAAACCCTGATAATGCGGATAAGAAAAAACGCTTATCTTCCTCAACACCTTCTAGTAATCTATAAACAGTAAACCCCAATAAAGGAATGGTTAAAAAAGTAAAAACAGCATTGGATATTGCTTGAGCAGATAAATCAGGGGTTAGTAGGGTACCAGGAAAGACTAAATAGTAATAAAGGGGAGGTAAATAGACATCTCCAACCAGTCCTGACCAAGCAGCCGGTCCTGGTCCCAATGTTGGCCAAGAACCTTCCCAGATACCCATGACACGATAAGCATCATTGATTTGATCTCCACTATAATTAGTAAAGTTTATAACAACAAAACTCAAAATTACTATTCCATAGATTAAGGAGATTATGATTAATATTTTTCCAATATTTCTTAAATTTTTTTTCATAGCTTTTTATTAATATATTAAGTTAATTATAGTAAGAATTTAATTGTTTTTAACATTGTACGAATCAATATTGGCTTTTCAAAAAATATAATCTTGTTGACACTTTCTAGGTATATTATACCATAGTATCGCTACTTTTTATAATCCTATTAATTCTCTATTTCCTTCCATCACTTCTCCAATTTCATAAGCTTCAATTTCTTTATCTTTGAACCATTTTATGATTTCGTTAGATTGACTTTTAGGAACAATAATAACAAAACCAATACCCATATTAAAAGTGTTGAACATAGCAGAAGCTTCAACCTTTCCCATATCAGCAATCCATCGAAAAATAGGTAAAATCGGCCAGGTTTCTGGATCAATTTTGATGGATTGATTTTCTCCTAAACAACGGGGTAAATTTTCAGGTAAACCACCTCCTGTAATATGAGCCATTCCCTTAATTGCTATACCCGATGTTAAAGCTTCTAGAATGGGTTTAACATAAATTTTTGTTGGGGTCAAGAGAACTTCTCCTAATGGTTTATCCCCTAATTGATCAAAGCGATCGCTCCAATTAAAACCCTGAACGTCAACAATTTTACGCACTAAACTAAACCCATTACTATGCACCCCGCTACTTCTTAAACCAATAGCCACATCACCAATATTAATTTGCGATCCATCAAGAAGTTTAGCTTTTTCCACAACCCCCACACAAAACCCGGCCACATCGTATTCACCTGCGCCATAAAAACCAGGCATTTCTGCGGTTTCTCCCCCTAATAAAGCACAATCACTTAAACGACATCCTTCCACAATTCCTGTTACCACATCACTCAATTGTTGAGGGTTTAATTGTCCTGTGGCCAAATAATCTAAAAAGAACAATGGTTTAGCCCCAGAGGTTAGAATATCATTGACACACATCGCCACTAAATCAATGCCAATGGTGTGATGGGAATTGACAGCTTGAGCAATTTTTAACTTAGTTCCCACACCATCCGTACCAGACACTAAAACAGGATTTTGATAGCCTGTCGGTAACTCAAAATAACCACCAAATCCTCCCAGTCCCCCTAAAACTTGGGAATTATGGGTACTTTCTACAGAATGACGAATTTGATCGACAAATGAGCGACCGGCTTCAATATTAACCCCTGCCTCTTGATAGTCCATAGAAAACTGAAGAAACCCTTAGAAGTTGCACTCAGTCATTGTACCTGATATTGTCTTAACAGTCTTAGAAATATTTCTTACAGAAAACGAAAAAACAACATTCCCTAAAGTTATAGCAGTTCCCATACTTGTGAGGTACAAACTCTTCTAGTTTTAGGAGTTAGGAATTCAGGAGGGCAGGTTTCGCCCGATGCTCCCCAGCAGGAGATCAGAAGTTGAATATTAAGTGTATCTCATGAGTCCAGGAAATGCTATATCATAATTAAATAATTTCTTAAATCGTTAAAATCTTATACAACTCCTTATAACATTATGTCTTTTAATCTTAATCAAGTAGAAATATCAATTATTGTACCTTGTTATAATGAGGAACAGGGTCTTGATTTGCTGTTTGAGAGACTGCTGAGGGTATTGAACGGCTTAAATCTATCCTACGAAATTGTTTGTATCGATGATGGGAGTAAAGATAGGACGCTAAAGTATTTAATTGATTATCATTGTCGTTATCCAGCGATTAAAGTGATTAGTCTCTCTCGAAATTTTGGTAAGGATGTTGCTTTAACTGCAGGGTTAGAAAATGCTCAAGGACAAGCTATCATCCCCATTGATGCTGATTTACAAGATCCCCCTGAATTAATTGAAGAATTGATTAAGAAATGGCGGGAAGGGTACGACGTGGTCTATGGGAAACGTCGTTCACGACAAGGAGAAAGTTGGGTAAAAAGGGCGACAGCTAACGCTTTTTATCGCATTATTAGTCGTATTAGTAGTGTTCCCATTCCCCGTGATACTGGAGATTTTCGGTTACTGGATAGACGAGTGGTAGACGCAATCAAAACCATGCCGGAACGGACTCGTTTTATGAAAGGTTTGTTTGCTTGGGTTGGGTTTAAACAGACTTACGTCTTATACGATCGCCCCAACCGACTTCAAGGAACCACCAAATGGAATTACTGGAAGTTATGGAATTTTGCCTTAGATGGGATTACTTCCTTTAGTTTAGTTCCTTTAAAAGTTTGGAGTTATTTAGGGTTATTTTTATCTTTAATCGCTTTTACCTATGGCAGTTTTCTCATTATTAGAACGATTATTTTAGGCATCGATGTGCCAGGATATGCCTCTTTGATGGTAACAATGCTGTTTATTGGGGGTGTACAGTTAATTACCTTGGGAATACTGGGCGAATATCTAGGCCGTATTTATGAAGAAACCAAACAACGTCCCCTTTATTTAATTCGAGAACGTTACGGGTTTCAGGATGATTTGCATTCTAGACAATTAGAAAGCTCAAAATTAAGCTAAAAAAACCTGAGTTCGGGGTTAGGAGGAAAGGAGGTGGGAGTTAAATCATTATTTTGTCTTTATCCCCCATATCCAGGACTTAACATCGACAGACTGGCGTTGCAGCCGCACTCGCTAAGAGCAAGATCGCACCGCAAACCTGATTCTGTTGAACCTCTAAATATTTTTGAAGTTGTCCTATTTTGATTCATCAAAAGGCAAATGACGTTTAATTACTATTACCAAACCCAGTAAACTCACAGCCAGTACACTGAAAACTGATACAGGTTCAGAAACTTGTTCAAAAGTTACGTCACCGAAACCTTGGTCACTAGAAGCAATGATTTCGTAAGCAAAAGAAGCTTCGCTTACTTAAAAAAAACCAGGGTTAAAAGAGAAAGAAACTTGACTATTTTCAGCTAAAAAACTCAAGCCTAGAAATTCGCCGTCGAAAAAGGTAACTTCAGGGCTTCCCAAGAGGTCACTGGAGTTTAGACTAACTTGCCCAAAGTCACACCGTACAGTCTAGTCTAATCTCATCAGCGATCGCTAATTCCGAAATAAGCCAGGTTGAGGTTGACAAATATTAATAGAGACAGTTGAGGAAAAAGGGAGAAAATAGAAAAAAGTTAAACATTAAATTTTTTCTCCCAGATGAATAATAACATAAGGAAACTTCAGAAATTCAGGACTGACACCTATAATTTACTAGGGTTTGCCAAAGATTCTACTTATGACTTAATGGATGCAGTTTTAACAACTAGAACGGCTTACTCATTGGCGGATTTTTCTCTTTCACCATTATTTAGAAGACAATGGCCTTCAACATACGAATCGTTACAAGATTGTCGTCCAAACCGTTCTAAATTAATGAAATTGTTTCTCAAAGAAATCCCCATTAATAACTTGGCAATTATGGCTGGCTAAAGATTTAGTTGAAGAAAATTATCTCCCTTGGCAGAAACCTCAAAAAAACTTAAGTCCTGGAAGGGTCGCACAGTCAATGTTTGGACTTTTAGTAGAGATTGGAACACCAGCACGAACTCCCAAACCCCGTGGAAAATCCCGCTTGTTGGGAATCTGGTCAAGTAAGAACTAAAAGAACCCGTTATCCTGTCATTA
>JASJDW010000067.1 GCA_030064955.1 Crocosphaera sp. | reverse complement strand
CCCATGCCTTTCCTTGATTTTCCGATAAACATCTGTAATAAACTGTTGTTGGTAAGGACGTAACTGAATCACAGGTGGTTGAACGGCAGTGGCTATCACGACGCACCCCCTGCTGTTTCTACGGGATTGGGCAGCCAAGTAAACGGTTTCTGAGAAGACGGTGGGGGTTCGGACGTTTCAGGGTGTTCATCCCCAGGTAAGGGGAGAAAAGCGGCCGCCGCTTCACTACGCCGTTTCATGTCTGAGGCGGTAATCTGACATTGAGAGGTTTGTTCAATCAAACGCCGACGGATATGCTCAGACCAAAGACGTTCCGATTCAGTTACCGTTGCCTTAAAGTATTCTGTGGCCTCTACTTTTTCTTTAATAGGGACATAAGCTTGACCTCGACTCTTAAACCCAGGCGAAATGGTAATGCGTTCCCCCTGGTCGAATTTCAGTAAATCAGCCGGGTCTAACAGATTGCGGGCTTGATTTTGGTCAGAAATATTGGTAGAACCGCCCCCCTTGCCTTTACTACGGGACTTCTGTTTAAACTCAATCTCTTCTTGTCCAAGATAATCCGAGAATAGCTTAGCGGAATCGTATTCTTGAGGGTTATAAATCATTTTTGTAGCACAGCCACCCCAAATGGACTTTGTTAGCTCTTTTCCATACATCTGTTCGAGTTGAACAATATTTTGAAAAGCTATGGTAGTACATAAGCCACGAGAGCGCATCTCATTGAGCCAGTTGACAATACGGGGTAAGTTAATAGTGGGAGCTTCATCAACCACCAATGCAATCCCTTCATTCCGTTTAAAGGAGACATTACGGGTGACGATGAGATCGATGAGGGTGGCACAAGGGGGAACCAGAACATCTCTCAATTCTGAATCTAATCCCACCACAATCATTTGCTTGCGGCCCAGTTTGGTGGGGAGGGTACTCTGACCACAAAAAGCACTGAGGATTTTCGGCTTCATCAAAGAGGTAAAATTGTTAGAAGCCACCGCAATGATACTCGCCACCGTCTTCTCAGAAGAAGCTGAGGCTAGTAGGGTACTAAAGGTGGTGTAGGTGAGGAAATTAATCTTATCTCGATTATGTTTAATCCGTTCAGGCAGTTTCGGTAACGATAGCAGAGCTTGGCACATAATCAAGTCAGGATATTCCGTTTCTAATGCCAGCATGAGGATACCCTGTACTAATTGCTCCGCCGCCACACTAAAGAACTGATCTGACTCTTTTTGCCCTGCTTTCTTAAAATTCCGATTGAGAACTTCGGCAAATTGAGCCGCCATCATCGAGGGGTCATCTCGTGGAATAAAGGACAAAGGGTTGCAGACATGAGACTCATCAAAACCAGGGGCAAAAACGAATAACTCATAGCCTCGCTTAGCTGCTAAACCTGCTATTTGTGAGGTCAGATCAGGGTATTTAAAGTCATAGCAGATGATGGGAAGTCCTTGATCTAACAAAGAGTATATGAGGGGAAGAATACCCACATAAGTCTTTCCGGTACCAGGACCGCCCATAATGGCACAACCCCGTTGTAAATCGGTTAAGAATAAGGGGGTCTGTTTTTTAGAGATTTCCCCTGGACGGGATAAACAAACGGCAACTTCATTATGTTTCTTCCTTTCTATTTGCTTAAGAGCTTGATTCATCGCTCGTTTTCGGTCTTTTTCCGTTCCCCATCGCCCTTTGGCTAACTTATTCTTTTTTTTCCCTCCTCCTTTATTTTCAAAGAAGGTTAACGCGGCTAACCCTAAACCACAAGCTAATAAGGCATAAGCTGCTGGTGAAGAAAACAGATTGTTAATAACTGTTTCTGTTGAAGATGTGGTGTTGGATGGGGTCTGTGTTTGTATAAAATAATAAGACTGGTTGTTTTTTTCTAACATTTCTGATTCCTCACACTTTCTCCAATCAAGCAACTTCTAATACTTCTTTTTCTTGAGTTCGTTCCTGTTGTCTTCCCCTCCTATTTTGTTGATAGTTATTTAACTCTTCTTTCATCTCATTTAAAGCGTTAATGTCTCCTTTTTCAAGATTATTAGTTATGATCCGTCCCGTGTTAGCATCATAGTTAAATAACACACCCCTTTGAGCATCAGTTACTTTTATACTGGCATCTTTCTCTTGTTGGAATTGATAAGTACCCGTTGTGAATTTCTGATTTTCTTGATTTTTAGCTCCAAATTCTTGAAGTAGCTTTTTACTGGTTATTAAGGTATTTAAACCGTTTAAATCTCTTTGTCTAGCTTGTTCATTCCGAAAAGGACGAACGAAGGTATTGACGGCTCTAGAAATTGGTTCAGGCGTTTTTTGTCTCACAAAATCTTTAACTCTTTGTAATAACCCAACTTTCGTATTCCTCGGCGCATTTTTCGTGGCTTCTGCTAGTTTATTTTTGTCTTGATTATTATTAACAATAATAATCACTGGACTATTTTTATTAGGGACTTGTTCTAGAGCTTCCCTGACTAAGTTAGGCTCAATGCCTTGTTTTGAGAGAGTTTCTGGCTCAAGGTCGGGTGAGGTTTGTTTCTCGTGAGCCGCCGTTTTTGGCTCAATTTGTAATGGTTCATTAGCCACTTCTATCTGGGTAACTTGAACTTCTTTTTGATTATTGTCTTTCTCTTGAGACTGCTCAGGATTTTCTAGGGTGATTTCTTTGGGTTTCCTATTAATAGTCTCTTTCTCTTGAGACTCATCCATATTTTCTATAGGAATCTCTTTGGGTTCTCTATTAATCGTCTCTTTCTCTTGAGACTCATCCATATTTTCTATAGGAATCTCTTTGGGTTCTCTATTAATCGTCTCTTTCTCTTGGGACTCATCCATATTTTCTATAGGAATCTCTTTGGGTTCTCTATTAGCAGTTTCTTTCTCTTGGGACTCATCCATATTTTCTATAGGAATCTCTTTGGGTTCTCTATTAGCAGTTTCTTTCTCTTGAGACTCATCCATATTTTCTATAGGAATCTCTTTGGGTTTCCTATCAGCAGTTTCTTTCTCTTGAGAACTTCCTTGACTTAATTGACCTACCAATTCAGCTTGTAAATCATTTTTCTCTACTACACCATTTCTCACTTCTAATATCGGTTTATTATTCACTGTAATGGTAATATTTGATTGAGAGTTGATTGAATCTCCTACTTTCATTTGTAGAGCTTGGTTAATAAGCTCAAGTTGCTCTTTTTTCAACTGATTGACTTCTGGATTAGCCCCTTCTCTACTTTGATATTTAAGCTCATCCCCCACATAAATATTGACATTAGCTGGTTCATCTAATTCAATTTTCAAGTCTTTTTTCAACGAGGGATTCTCTTTAATCTTTTTCAAAATTAGTTGAGTTAATTGAGCCGCTAGAAGAACGGTTTTTCCTTGAATTTCTTGAACGTTATCTCCTGTAGCTTTGATTTCTGGTTTAGCTGAATCAGTTAACATTTCGTCTTTTCCTTTGTCTTGATTGTCGGGTTTTTGTGGCTTTTTAGAAGTTTTTGAACGAGGGGGGTTCTGTACAGAAGATGTCGTTACTTCTGTCTCCTCTTTTTCGGCTTTTCCATCTTTTGTTATGACTGAGGATTCAGTGTCTTGTCTCGCCTCAGATTCAATCACCTCAACTTTTTCTAAGTTTTCTACTGACCAAAGAAAAGTTGAATGATCTTCTTTTTTTAACTCAATCATTTCTTGACCTCCTCTGAGATGAGAAGGAGCATTTACTGTCACTTCCATCCCTGTTTGAAGGTTTTTTACCGCCCCAGGAACATAACCCAGTTTGACTTTATCCCCTATATTGAGTTCATGAGTCGGTGTATTTTCTTTCGAGATTTCTGTCTCTTTTTTTTTTAACTCTTCAATAGTTGGAGGAGTTAGGATTTTTTCTGTAGCAAGTCCCACTGGACTAATCACAGTAAATGACTTGGGCTTTTCTACGTTTCTGGCATTCCATGCCCAAGCTATGGATTCACTTTGTCCTGCATTTTTTATTTGTAAAGACACAGAATGAACTTCTTCAATAGTTGTGGGATTTTCTATTACTAGAGGTTCGTTATTTTTGGGGGGCTTAATTTTCAACCTACTTTTCTGAGAGGTTAAAGGTTTAGCTTCATAATAATCTGATTGTTGACGTTGTTTTAATTCTTTTTCTTGCTCTACATTAGGTTTTAAGTCTAATTGTGGTTTTCCTTTTTCTTCCCACCAATTTAGTAAAGTTTTTATTCCATCTATTTCTGGATTCGATTCATTTTTTTCTACCCAAAAATAACGATTACCAACCAGAGGACGCGCCCCGTCGTCCATTAGTTTATTGGCTACAACTAGCACTGAATAGTTGTTTAATTCTTTAGCCACCAAACTTATTTGACCTTCTGGGGGCCCATAATTGTCATCACTCCTCAGTTCATTGTTAGACACAGCCTTCCGAATTTCTTCAGGAACGGCCTGCGTTTCAAACCCAATTTCTTGCTCAAACCCAGTTGTTATATATTGTTGATGTCTGTCTGACCATTGTGGTTCTAAAAACTTTCGTGAAAATTCTTGGACTTTCAATGTTTTGCCTCCTCAATTTCTCTCTTTTTTTATTGAAGGGTTGCCCCTATTTTCTAAGCCTTTCTCTTGCTGAATTGTTTTTTTTCTCAATAATTTCCCTATCTAGATCCTGAGTCCGATCTAGTAACATTTGATTGACGGTTTGGATGGTGGCAATTTCCCCATTCACTTCCCAGATTGTGGTTTCTAAGGGATAATCTGAGGGCAAATACAATTGAAAGATGACTTCCCCTTCTTTCCAGATTCTCCCCAGTCTTCCATCTAAATACGTCCGTATTTCACAGATATCAGTTGTGGCTGGCAATGGGGGTAAATTCCTGTTTTCTCTTAAGGCTTTTTCTAGATTAATATCAGGAGAAAAATGCCTAAATTGTTCAGTTGTTAATACTTGTCTAGGGTCAACTCCATAAGGGAGTTGTTCCATTATTTGTTGTGTCATTTTTCTGATTTTTAAAAACTCTAAGGGTTACGGTTCTTTGACTTTGCTTAACCGCAGTCTTATCGGCTTTTTCGTCCCTAGCAGACTTTGATGGATTTCGGTTTTTATGTTGAGAAGAGAAGTTATTAATATTATAACTATAATTTTCTCAAAAGACAAGGTATTATTAAGTCTTAATCAAGACCTTTTTCAATGGGGACTCTATATAATTTATTTAGAGTATACTCGGTTCCATCATAACAATAGCGACTCATCAAAATTTCCTGTTCTGAAAGTTCAGGTAAGCCTTTTTCTCTCGATTCAAAATCATATCCAGGTATTTCAAAGCAAGCTGGTACTCCTTCAAAATTTGGCTCAGACACTCTCGGAGTCCCTTTTCCTTGTAACCAAAAAAGCTTATTAAATACTTGTCGATATTTACCCTTTTCTTCTATATAACCAACATAAGTACATCCCCCTGTTGCACCACATAAGGGTAAATGATAAAACATATTACATCCTGTTTCAGGGCATTCAATCATAGGTGTTATGTAGTAGAGTGGTTGAGTTTGTCCCATTTGCTGAATTTTTCTAACTGAAAATCTTCTCGGATCTCCTATCCATTCTGAATTCGGGTCAAAAATCTCTCTTTTTATTTGAGAAATTGCCTCATCTGGTAAGAATTCGGCTGCATATTTTTCTTCTCCAACTATTCTAAATTTCATTGGTTGTGATTGAGCCGTTACCACATCTATTACTTGGCATGATTGTAACCCTAATATGACCAGAAATAGATTAACTTGCTTGACGATTGATTTACTCATACATAGGCGAATAAGTTTCATCATAAACCTCCGATAAATTTTTAATAATGAGGTAGGGTTCTGGTAATTTTCCAGCTAATTTTTCCCAAGCCCAAACATCTTCAGGAAATAAGAGCCAAGGTTTACCATAATCTTCACCGAAATTAGATTCATTTCGTTGTTTTATATAAGCTTCGACTCCTCCTGCTTTTTCAGTAATAGCCTTTAGCTTGATTAAAGCTATCTGTCTTGCGACCTCTTGAGGTACATATTTTTCTAAAGTTGACTGAAAATAATTTGAGGTTGTTACTTCGACAAGACAGCCAATTTTATCAACAGAAACAAGAGTATAAGTTGTGTCTTGATAAAACCAATCATCAAAGGGTGGTACTGGTTGGTTTCGTAGGACAGAAAATAAATAATAACGCTTATTTTGATGATCGGTAAAGCCTATTTCTTCAATTTCAAAGACATTTTGTTGATCCACTTTAGGTAAACAAGGTTGGGTGCGTCCAGGTTCTCTAGCCTGTATAGAGGGTTTGAAAAATCCGCTATGCAAGTTGACTATAACCAAAGTTCCCAACAGGCATAATAGAGTAAATTTTATCCATTGCTTTCTGTTCATTTTCATTTACCTCACTTTAATATTTAGGAATATACTTGAGAGGGTTTTCAGGCGTTGTTCCATTATTTGTTCGTATTTCAAAATGAATATGTGGACCAGTAGAACTCCCAGAACTTCCCATATTCGCTATTACTTTTCCTTTGTCTACTTTTTGCCCTGGTTTAAATTTAATACTCCCTTTTTGCGCGTGGGCATAAAGAACTTTCCAACCATTACACAGTTTTAGGAGAACAATATTCCCATAGCCTCTAAATCCTGGAGTTCCACAATCAGAGCCAAGCTTGCCTATGGTTGGACACCCATTATAGATTTTTTCTATGGTTCCCCCATCAATAGCAACTAAAGGCGTGCCTATAGCATTAGCCACATCAATACCATTGTGCATTCGCCCCCATCTTCGCCCATACCCAGATTTAAAGGTTCCTTTCGTTGGTTGAATATAAGTTCCACTACACTTAAGAGTTCCACTGCTCGTTGGTTTTTGTTGACATTTTTGTTGAGTTTTTGGTAGCTCTTTTTTATATTCCTTTACAGTTTTCGACCCATAACCATATTGGGGATTATCAATCCCTCCATTATGCCAAGCACCTATTTGTCTAACCAAAGCATCTCCTCTAAGTCCTTGTCTATAACCTAAATCGATTAATTGACGGAACCAATTAACTCGTAATTTTTCTTGAGTTTCAGGAGGAAAATAATCTAAAATAACACTTTTAATTTCAGCAACAGAAATGGTATTTTTTTCAATTCTTTTTAGTAATTCTCGTCCTCCTTTTTTTGGAAAAAAGACAGCTTCTATATCCTCTCGGTAAGACATAAATTGATATTTACCTAAAGCACGTCCTCTATTAATGCGACCCCCTTCTGCCACTTGCACCCATATTCCTACGGCTTTGTAGTCCCCAGAACCACGACTCTCCTGGTTAGCAATCGCCCCTCGTAATGCGCCGATGCTAACACCCTTATAAGTATTACAATCGTCCTCATCTCCATCACCAAAGTTAAACCCGTCCAAGTCAGGAGAATATCCCTCCCCTTCAAAACCAGATGGTAACTGGTCAGCAATTTCAGAAGGAATAGACCCTTGAGAGGGGACAGGGGGTAAATAATCGGGAACGGATGCCTCTACTCCGTCTACCCCCACAAAGACTAAATCCTTCTCCTTATGGGAGAACCAAGGAAAAGGGCCAATGATATAAGGAGAACAGGTCTTCGGACCAAAGAAAACGCTACCACAGACACGAAAATAGATGCTGAAACTAGCAGTCCCCGTTGACTCATTAGTATCCGTTAAAACCACCTTAAACGTATCCCCAAACGGATGTCTTCCTGTGGGTTCAAAGCCACCAAATAAAGAACCCAGAAGTCCCGAACCCCCTTTTACTTGCTGTGACTTCCCTGATATCCACTGTTTCCCATGTAAGGGTTTGGTAGGAGAAGGTAAAGCATCAGTGAGTTCAATGTGGGCGCAATTTTCTTGATGACAAGGAACACTAAACCCCTCTTTATAACTCCCAGAAATGGTATTCGTTCGGTTGGCTTCTTTTTCTCCCCAAACTACGTCAAGTTTAGCTAAAAAACCGCCTTGTACTAAGTCTAAAAGGAAGCTGGCAACGGGAACATCAGCTAACCCTGGAATCTCACTCAAAAACGACTCTTCCCAGTTAAGAAAATCCCCAAACTTGGCCCTTTCTAAATTAGGGATTGAGGTCAAATCATACTGGGTTAAATCTAGTTCTTCAAGCTTGAGAGTCCCAATTTCTAGATTGTCACTTAATGAGGACAGATCAGTGTTAGCTAATTGAACCGCTTTTTTAGTTCCGAATTTAGTTTCAACTAAATCATAAAAAGGCTTAACATCCCCCAAAGAATAATCACCTAATAAGGGAACGGCCTCGACCAGATCTTCTAGGCTTTCTCGTTGTAGAAGCCCAAAATCAGCTAACTTTAGTAAATTTGAGTCAACGCCTGTGTAACTGGAAACATTACTAATTGTCCAGTCTTTCAGAGTCGAATTCGTTTTCAAATCCCCTAACTTAAGGAGATATTCAATCGGCGTTCCTACTTCCCAAGAACGGGAAGGATCATAACCCAATTGAATCACTAAATCCTCATAATTTAGCCCATTTTCATCAGCCATTTCGGACAAATCAAAATGACCCTCACCTGTAGAGGAGGGAATCGAAGAAAAACTTAAATTATCCCAATCTGGATAAGTTACTCCTTCATAAGTCATGGTAGGAATAGTGGCAGTTTCCTCGACATTATAGAACACTTTTTCTTGGGCAGCAACCTGTAATGGTTTTCTCCCATAAAAAGCAGTAATAAGAATCAGTATTAAACAAAAAAAGACAATAAGTTTCCTAAGCATCATCCTTGTTGGTGCCTAATCGTTGTTATTGAATTGAGTTAAGGGATTATGTGTAGTGAGAAGTAACAGAAAGAATTATTAATCAGTTAGAATCTGATTAGGTCTTGAAAAAAACCACTCTAACATCAAGTCGTCTAAGTTTTCTTCTTGCGTTTCTTCACTCTTGAGAGGTTGAGTTTTAGTCCCAATATGTTCAAGACGGTCAATAAATTGTCGGGATAATCCAACCATTGCTAAAGCATCATTAAGAGGGGTTCCGTCAGCTACTAAAGTTAATAATCGGTTTACCCTTTCTACTAACACTAAATTCCCCTGTTCAGCCGAAATCAAGTTTTCATCAATGGCTTTTCTTAAACCAGCATTGATTTTATCAAGCCATTCCCCGTTATAGCTTAAAAAGACATTTTCATTAGCTTTAACTAAGGTCACACCATAATATTGTGGTTGTCCTTCCCCATACCCTAAAATAAATTGGTAACGGTTTTTGTTGGTAATAACTGTTAACAAGGTCGTGGAAGCCGTTGGAAGATTCTTAAAATTGAGTTGATTGATTCTCCTTAAATGAATATATTGAGCGTCAGGAGAATTTAAGGGCGCATTAACATCAAAAGTAATCCGAGAGGGGTCATCTAAGATGATTTTTTTGATGTATTCCCCTGTTTGATCTAAGCTAATATTAAGACCAGACCCTGGCCACAATTGTAAACGGGGTAATCTTCCTTGTTCTCCAGAAGCCATCGCAGGAGGGATGGTTAAAATATCTTTAGCCCAGACGGGGTGAACGAGAGAAACGGCTAAAATAAGGCTAATTAAACTTGAACATAACTGTTTAGTCATCATAATTATCAGATAAAATTCTAATGGGTTTACGGATGATTAATTCCACTTCTAAATCACGGGGTAAAAGCCAAAAATTTGGGGTTTGGGGTGTGTAATAATTATTGGGTTGAGAGCGTTGGGAAAAATGTCGTGAATAAACCTGTTGTACTTGGTTGATTTGATACATATCGCGATAAGGATTACCCGAACCGCCAGTGATGATGGGAGCAACCGTCCCCAGAACATCCAACATCAACCCTCCAGCATCAACCCCAGGCTGTTGTCCCCCTTGCTGCATTCGTTGGGCCATCAAGGGCATTCCATCGGTTAATTTGATAGAAATCGTACCAGGGTCAACTCTCACTGAGCGATATTCCGTTTCAGTGGGATATTCAATCCCTGTAGCAGTTAACATCACCAATCCCGATGGTCTAGCTTGTTGTACCATGGCCATGATTTCCGTTCCAGGAGGTAACAGTTCTTCCCCTTCATGAACAATGGATTCAGTTAAAGCAATCCTGACAGGAGCCTCCACCACTAATCGGGGATCATCCCAAGCGAGCGCATCAGACAAAACCCCTCGGATACGGGTGTTAGCAGGAATCACCTCAACCTCCCGTGGACGACCTTCTAAAATAGGGGCTTCTAAGTTAGGGTCAGGAGCGGCCACAAGGTTATTAGTTTCTAACGAGGCAAGAGCAATGGGATCGTCAGTTCCGGTATAAATTGCTTGAGTTGGTGCTGACTGGGAAGCTGTTTGATGAGAGCTACCCCCCATCATTCCGGCGGTAGCCGCTTCTAACCAAGCGGTTTGTGGATCGACATCGGGTTCCTCTTGTACAGCCACTGGTGGTGTTATGGGTGTCGGGATCTGTCTCGGAGCAGGAGGTGGAAGGGGACGGGAAATCGGACGAACGGCGACCGGTTGCTGAAGTCGACGAGGTGTCCGTGGTGGTGGTGGAGTAGCCACTTTCACCGGTTGCGGTTGAACCGGTTTCGGAGAGGGTGGCGAAGTGGTCTTTTTAGGACGAGGAGGTTTGACCTGAGATTCGTTGAGTTGTTGTAATTGACGCTCTTGTTCCCCTAACGCTAGATCGGTTTGGGCTTCCCCTAAGCGTTCAGCCGTGGGGTCGCTGTCCAGGTCATCGGTTAGGGGTGTAACCTCGGAAGCGATTTGCTCATCGGGTTCCGTGGTAGCCTGTTGGTTAAAGGTAGTGAAAAACCCAATCAGGAGTGAGATAACCCCAGCCCCTACAAATAAGGCTACTTTATTAATTCGATTGGGGGTAAAAGACCATTGATCAATGGTTACCTCCTCTTCTAGCTCTTCAGGAGGGATTAACGGGGAAGAATCGTCTTCTGCGTTTTCCTCAATCGATATCTGTAAATTAATCTCTTCATTAGTTTCAGTGGATTGTAGTGGGGTTGGGTTTTCGTTAGGTAGTTCTATCGTTTGAGTTTCATTAGAAGAAGGAGATGACTCAAAACCAGCCAAGCGGGCTAACATATCTAAATCCACTTGAGATGTGGTTGTATCTGACATTATTTTTCCTCTAAGTCTTGAATTTTGTAAATTTCTAGTTGCGAAAGCCGTATAGTATTGACAGTCTGTTGCAAAGGGGTGGCTTCATCTGGCAAGGGTAACGGTGGGGTATCAATGGCCCTGAGATAGACCGTCTTGTTAAACGGCAATGCCCGTCCTGATGGATTAGTGGGACTACGAATAATCAAATTAGCCACTAAATTCACCTTCCAACGACCTTTAGTAATGGGAAGCGGTTCTCCAATGGTGATAAACTCGATCTGAACTTGAGTTTTGCCATTCCACACCGTGCCAGGGGTCAAATTAGCAATTTTCTCTCGGAAAGATTCTCTGAAATCCGCAGCCAAGGCGTAACTAGCCTCATAAGCTGGTGTGGTGATTACATCGTTGTTATTGAGCTTCACCCCTGGATCTCGTTGGGTGACCAATTCTCCTGCTTCATTGGGGAGTTTCGCGATCCCTGACCAGGAAAATAGTAAAGTGAAGGTTTGACCGACAAAATTTTTAATCACTTGCGGTTCACGATGCCAGGAGGGGGCCTCAGAGGTTTTGAGCATTTCCCCCGTCTCACTTTGGACTAAAGTAGGAACGGGACGATAAGCCAAACGGATAATAGCTGAGGTACAAATCAGTAACAAAACCACTGACAATCCATTTAAGGCCATGGAGGCTATGACATAAACGGGATATTTATTCTTAGCTGTCGTTAAAGATTGATAAGATTGAGATTCCTGTGGTTGAGATTGAGTCGGAACTCTTTTCAGTCTCTTCGTATTGGTTTTTTCTTTAAACATCATACGCACACTCCCCTACTCCTAAAAGAAATTCCCCACAAAACGGGCCACTAACCCGATAGCCCCTTCGGCCGCCCCCGTCATTCCTTGCCAGACCGCTAACCCACCACCGGTTGCTAAAGCGGCGGAAAGGACCGGAGCAAAAAAACCTGTAATCGTTGCTAAAGGAAGGGGATCACTTGGCCCGGCAATGGTGGCCGCCACCGCCGCTAACCCGGCCACAATGTTGAAGGCTAATTTCGCAAAGCCGATGGAGAAAAACCCCGTCAACCAAGCTATTAAATAAGTGCTAGTTCCGTTAAATAACAACGACCCACCCACGGCTATCGGACCGATCAATCCCGTTAGTAATAAAGACCCTTCTAGTAACTGCTGATAGCCACTTTGAAAGGAGTTTAAAACAATGAAAGCAGCGTTTTCTGTCATTGTTGTGAACATAGCCCGGTTATAATAATTGGGGTCAACTAACTGAGTAGAAGCGTTTTCGTCAGCATCATCTGCTACCCCTAACACCGACCAAGGATTGGCATTTGAGACATTTCGGCTCCCTTGATTCGTCTTCTCAGGATTTAAGCTCTCACTTTGTGTTACCGCCGCACTGAAACATTCGCTTAACTCTTGTCCCGTCAAATCTTTACACTGACTGTGAAGATTGGGAATCAACGAATCAAAAGCCACTTTTTCCCTCAGTTCTCGATACGCTTCATCTAAATTCACCCCCTCTACGGCACTATCTAAAACCCCGATATTGATTTCATTGATAAAACCTCTTAAATCGTAAGTTAGATCCGCTAAAATCACACCCCCATTTGAAAGCAGAAAGACAACTAATAAGGGAAAAAATAACCCTAAAAAATACTGCTCATAGTTTCCATCTTTTAGGTCTTTAAACTGTTTGATTGCATAGAAAATCAATAAGCCACTAGCAAACACTAAACCCACATAACAAAGATGACTATACAGATTTCGGGTTGCCCAACTTGAACTGGCTGTATTCAGGTCATAAAATAATAAGACTTTCTGCCAAACTTGATCCCATGCTGCTGCTATATTCTTCGTTCTTTCTACCCCCTCTTCATAAATTTCGACTCCTGTTAGGAGAAAAATTGAGGCCAATTGATTGCTGATATTAATTAACAAGTTACTTGCCATCTTGCTCCTTTAAAATAAATTCAGCTGAGACGAAGTTTCTAAAAGACGACGGGCATAGATAGCACGTTCAATCCGTTGTTGTTTGGCCATCTGATCCATCGTCCGAGAAATGTTGATTAAGTTGCGATTATTTAAGGCTGAATCCACCCGATTGTTAGCTGATTGGGTGACTAACGCTCCTAACAATAAGGTCTGTTTAGCATCATTAACTAAGCCATATTTCATGACATCTTGGGTCACATCTAGATTTTGTCCCGTCCCCGCAATCATTTGACTTTCTACGGCGACTTCCATGGCCGTATCCGTATGATCTTTCAATGACTTTTGACCTTGGGCTGATAGGGTACTTTCTGAAACTAAACGGGTAATGGCTCGATCCAGAAAATTCCGACGATAATGGCGTTTAACGACGGGATTAACCTCAAAGGCATCGTATTGATTGAGATTATTGGCACTAGCTTGTACTTCGGCTGGAATGGGAACCCCCATATCCCCCACCGATTGGGTGACGATCTCGCTCATCGAAGGACTATTAACTGTTTCGGTCGGGTTATTAGGGTCAGTTGCTGAAGCATAGGGACTATTGGGACTTGTGTTAGGATTTTGAACAGTCCTTTGACCCCCATTGGGATAGCCAACGCCAATACACCAGCCCGGTTCAAAGGTAATGGGAGCGGCGTTATTAATATTCGGTTCTCTGGTGCAAGGATCTAATTCCCCTGTTGCCACCGTTAACAAATCTTCCCACCAGCCACTCACTTGATTGGGCAATCCCATCACACGGTACACCAAATTGGCAACTGAGGTTAAATCGTTGACTAAATTCCCAATACCCGACGTAGCATTGGTAATCGCATCCACCACAGAACCGATCCCTTGGCCGATTTCACCAATGCCGCCATCAACCCAGTTTTCAACGTTGTCTAAGCTTTCATTCCCCCATTGGGTCCAGTCCCCTATACTTTGATTAGACTCAGTGGGTTGAGTCATAGGGCTAATAACCGGTTGGGATAAATTACTATCATTGAGATAGGTATCCGCCGATGATGAACCCGCAGCGATCGCATTCGTTGGTGTTATCAAAATACTGCCGATGATGACTGGTTTGAGAAGACTTTGAAAAGACCCTCTACTCCTGACTCCTTGTTTCAACATTTTGCGTTTCCTCACTAAAAATAGATGTTATGCAGCAATTAGCTGTTTGGGCAAATATTTATGCTTAATTAGCTGTAAAGACTTTTGAGCGGTAATCCCTTCACATAAAGCTTGAGAAAAGTAGCAAATGGCTTCATATTTATTGGGGTATGCTTGTAAAAACTCTTCCCTAACTTCTTGTTCATCGGTATTATTGGCCACCAATCCTAAAAGGGTTTTCGGCACATAATAACGACAGAAACTAATGGTTCCGTTATCGTCAACCAACCAGTTTGTGTACAATCCATAAGCTTTCGGTTCAAAGGTGGCACATCGACCAATTAAAAGGGGATCGTAGTTTAAAATCCGCTCAAACGAATTAATAGCCGTCGGTTGCACCCTTCCAATAATGCGCGTATTGATGTTTTGCAGAATTTGCGCCCCCGCTTCGGTGTTAGCAATGGAGTTGGGATCTTGTGCTGATAACACTACCCTCACCCCTGATTTGGCCCCATTGGAGATAATCGAAGCCACTAACCGCACCACCGAAGGAAACTTAAATAAAATCGGACTCTCATCAATAAAGAAGATACTCAGAGGGTGACTCATGGCCCGACGCAAAGCTGCAGCATAAGCCACTAAGGAGAGAATAGCTGCATCCTCATTTTCCGAAATTTGCCGTAAGGCTAATACCATCAACGCAGCATTGGACGGAACTGAGGAAGGGTTTGAGATCGCTTTACCCACACGGCTGCTCGTCCAGTATTGTAATCGTAGGATGATTTGTTCGAGGGCTTTTGGTAAAATCGCTCCTGACTTACTGTTGAAAGGAATCACCTTCTCACTCGTCTGTAGATGGTCGAAATGGTTCTCTGAAATCAATTTTTGGGTGTAGGCTAGAAAATCGAAGAGGGTTGGCATTTTCTCCCATTCGAGTGACCCTAACCCCCCTGTTTCAGCCTCGTCATACCGTTTCAGAATTTCCCTATCATTGAAAAAGGCATTCAGGGATTGATACAAAATGGTACGAACCGTTTGGTTAAGCAGCACATCATTGGATTCACCGATAACCATTACCATCAAACAACTACACAAGAAATCTTTGTAGTCTTCAAACCGTTCTAGTTGTTTATCCTCCGGTAATTTAGCTAAGTCAGGCCGGTCAAACATATTGACCGATTCTTTACCCACATCAAAGTAAGCCCCTCGTTTGCCCATAAATTCGGTGTAGGTTGTATAGGTGGAGGACCCATCTGGTTTGGGATAATCAATGGCCACCACTGGTATATCCCTCACTAACGCTTGATTGAGAATGCCCCCCACTAAGACACTTTTCCCTGAACGAGTCGTCCCCACCACGAACAAATGACGATGTTTATCATTTCCTGTATTAAACAGATCGATGAAAATCGGGGTTCCCCCATCTTCTGAAATCAGTTCTAGTCCTTCTGTGTCCTTACTCCAGGTTTTGACGATGGGTAAAAATCCAGGGGCTTCTGAATTGAGGTACATTTGCCGTCTTTGGATGAACCCTGATGTCAACAGGTTTTCATCCACAATGGGCATGGACTGTAACCAGAGTTTCCAGGTTATTTGTCGTTCTCTGACCACCCAAGCCGGACGATGGAAACAGTTTTCTATGTAACGACAGGCTTCTTCTAGATCCTCTAGATTATCCCGTTTCACTAGAATAATTGTGGCCACATATAAGGGCATATCCCCTTCTAATAACTGTTCCGTTGCCTTTACCCCTTTTTTCGCTTTCAGGGACGCTGCTATATCTTGTCCTGACTTTTTTTCGCTGTTTTTCGAGCGATTGTACGCTTGCTGTGTGGCTTGTTTGACCAACAGACTCACCCGTTTCTGGTTAGCTGGTACTAACTGGGTAATAATTTCCGTGTCGGTGACTAATTCCCTAGCCACTAAATCCCATAGATAATGCAACTGTGACCGCTTATTTTTCCAGCCTCCTGGTTTATCCCAAAAGGTGAGAACCCCGATATATTTCCCGGCCACTTTTACCCATTCCCGGTTATATTCCGGTTCGGTTTCTAACATTAAGGTGGTTCCATGACGACGACTTCTGATGACTTCCGTTACTTTTTGATGATCCACCACAATTTCTTGAGGCACTTTGATGGGTGAGGTTACATTGAGCCGTTGCCATTGATAATTCCAGAGTTCATCTGAACTTAACGGTCGGACTTTTAATCCTAGTTTTCCTTCTAATATTTGCCTCCAATTGACTAACCCATCCGCCCAGGCTCTTCTTAAGATTTTTGAGAGGCGTTTTTGTTTAAACCCTTGACTTTTTCCTGATAATTCTGTCCAAACTTCATCAATTGACTTGAGGGCTTTATCTATCCAATCTTGATGTTGGTTCCCACTAGAAGAATGATAAGTGACAAATATATAG
>JASJDW010000043.1 GCA_030064955.1 Crocosphaera sp. | reverse complement strand
GGAAGAGAGGGAAGAGGGGGAAGGGTGGGAAGAGAAAACCATGTGTATTGCTTAATTCTCCCCACACCTCCCACACTCCCCACACTCTCTATTTCATGAACTTTTCAAGCTTATCCGAGTAGTATTGCGATCGCACTACCTTATCAACGCTTCCTTTTCACTCCCAATTCAAGTGTTGATAATAAGGTTACTCAATCCCGACACTTAGTTTCTGATACATGACCGTTTGCTACTTAAACCAAGCCTTTTGTGCGAGTCCAGATTTTTTGGCATCTGCAACTTCTTCGCTATGTGAATTAATCTCAAACATTGATGGTACGAAATTATCTTGATTATACTCAGAAGACTTAACTCGTCCACGGGTGTCCCAATCTTTAGACAGCAATCCTTCAATAACAGTTCGACGATCAAGATGACGACCTGGAGTTACTTCCATTAAAGCACTAAAGAGATTGTTGGTTTCACAAACATATGACCAGCGAGAACTTACACCAATCGTCTCCTCAGTGACATTTCGGACTGAGTGCCACCACCAACTTGGGTTCAAGAGAATATCTCCGGACTCTAAAGTAACTTGTAGTCGAGGACAGTATCGATATAGTGGAAAGTTTTCAAAATCCTCATTATCATTAAATCCAGGAACCAGAGAGTCCTGATACGCATTGCCTGGAGTCAAATAAGGATATAACAACAAAGAGTTACGTGGATCGACAAAAGTCCAAGTTTTTTTTCCCTTAATCATATAAAAAAAGTTGGTCACTCTTGCACAATGATAAGTAGCCCCTGTTTTCATCTTGCTACCCAAAAAAATCTGTGCACAGATAAACTTCCATTTTGTCAGAGACTCAAGAGCATTAAGGTTCAAATCTTTAAATAACTCTGGGTTCTGAAGCAGAAGATGTTCGCTATTATGTACATAAATTAGTTTTTCTTTATTTTTCAATTCCGACAATGTTCCAACATAATTGTTTTTATTGGAATCTGCATCCATACTTGTTAAGATGACTTCGGAATCACCACAATGTTCAATAAACCAATCTAACGACCATCGTTCATAAGCTGTGAAAGGAAAATCCTTAATTACGAGAGGTTGTGGATTTCTAATATATTGATCAAAGAACGTCTCTTGACGGATGTCATAAAAGGAGATTTTTGGAACGGGTAGAGTTTTAGCTTCAGCTTTTGAAGTTTCTAGATACAATAACATCTCGCTCGCGAGTTTTTGAGCTTTGTTGGCAAAAAGTTGATTGTTATGTAGAGAGCCACGAAGACTAAGAATAAGCAAAAGCTTCCTCCGTATAGATTTTGGCACTTTGCTTAATGTATCGCCCACATCATCCGCGAGTTGTCCATTGAAAGCTTGTATTAATCCACGCAGAACCGTTTTTAAACCACGAAAACCTAACACTGTTGTCAATATAAAACCTTTTAATGTTTTTTGAGATTTTACTTCAACTAAAGTAAATAACTGTTGAACTTGACTCATGGGCTTTTCTTCCTAGGAAAATACTGGTTTGATTTCCTTCTAGTATTGCGTGAGCGGCTAACCAAATCAATTCCGTTTTGACTCCTAAAAGTTCAGGTTTTTTTCCTGAACTTTTAGCCAAAATATCCCAACGGCTCATCAGGGAGTTGTTCAACTGAGTGTAAACTAGAAAAATGGTAGTGCTAGCATCTACATCATTCTAGAAAAAAATGAAGACAACTGAGCTAATTAACCAACCTATATTGCTGTTTTGTGAGGGCATCAGCTACGCGCATATTGCCCGCCTACTGATAATCGCCAAATGGCTAAAATCTCTTAACTCTTCTATGGTGGTAGCTTGTCCCCAGACAGTCTCTTCCTTATTTGCTGCTGAAGGGTTCGAGACGATTAACATTGAAATAGCTGATCCGGTAGCGATTTATAAGCGATTGCGTCAGGGAGGCACTATTTATACGTTAGAAGATTTACTGAAGTATTTTGAGCAAGATGATCACCTAATCCAAGAGATACAGCCTCGCGCGATTGTGTCAGAATTTCGCTTTACTCTGCTACAGTTAGCCAAAAAATACGATATTCCTGCGGTAGGGATGACAGAGGCTACGTGTCATCCACACTTTGTCCCTGATATTGATATACCTGAAGGTTTAATTAACCAACTTTCTCTTCCCTACCAAGAAGCTTCTGCTACCTATGGAGTCGAAGTCTTGCCAACTTTTTTTCATTACGCCAGTCAGGGAGATCTGTGTCTACTTTGTGATCATCCTGCCCTCATTCCAATTGAACCTTTACGTCCAGGTGATTTATACACGGGGGTGCTTTTATGGAATCGTCCAGAACCCTTACCCAGTGAACTGTCTCAGCTTGATCCTTCCAGCAAAACTGTCTATATCTCTTTAGGAACCCAGGAATCGCTACGAACTGATTTTTTAGAAACCTATGTGAAAAAGCTTCTTGAACAAGATCTACAAGTGATTGTTTCGTTAGGAAGACGGTCTG
The DNA here is from genome assembly GCA_030064955.1 of Crocosphaera sp. Lineage (GTDB taxonomy): Bacteria > Cyanobacteriota > Cyanobacteriia > Cyanobacteriales > Microcystaceae > Crocosphaera. Next base: position 13,528 of record JASJDW010000043.1, on the reverse strand, counting down.
TTGAAATTTCACTCCAACATCAGCATTTATTTGTTGTTGATTTTGTCAACGATAGTAAACTTATGGATTTGGTGGATCTGATGGTTTATCCTGGTGGAGCAATGAGTACCTATCAGGCATTGTATTATGGTGTCCCCCTCATTGTCTTACCAGCCCATGCTAACCAGCTTTTCTATGCTCAGGCTGTGGTTCGTAATAATTTGGGTTATCTGTTTCAATCTTCAGAACTCCAAATCGATAAGCTGCTAAGTAATACGATAGCTTTACTTGAGGATACAAAAATTCAAGCTTCTACTGCAAAATTTCAGCAACAAATCACATCTTTCGAGCAACAGAATGTTATCCTAAATCGTATTAAATCTCTTATCGGATAATTGTGAGATTGGAATATGACCAGTAAGGACAATCAAAAAAGTGTGAGCAGTATTTATGCTTGGGGATTTCCTATTAATCTTACCCTCGAATTACTGATTCAATTTATTTCTCTTTTACTGCCTGTCACCCTAGTGCTTAAATCTCTTGAGTCGACAAGCGTACTTAGGGTTACACTCTCAATACTTGCCGCCATATACATCTATCCTCTGACAATTTTATTTCTAGGGTCTATAATCACTCGCATCCTGCCGAAACCTCCCTTGGGATATTTAAAAACTTCAGAGCATAAATTTAAATATCAAACGTTGATTGCCCTTAATACTTTTATTCGTAGGACACCGGCTCGCTGGCTGTTAAATATTCCATTTCCAGGCATACTATTTCAGCAAATTTGCGGTGCTCGGATTGCTAGTAGTTCGTTGATCACTTTTAGTGACACTTTGCCCGATCCCTATCTGATCTCGATTGGTAAAAATAGTCTTCTGGGCTGGGGCTGTCTAGTACTTGGTCATTATGCTCCTAACCCTTCTACCTTATTTCTAGGCCGTGTAGAAATTGGAGATAACGTAATAATTGGTGCTGAAGCCATGGTTTGGCCTAATGTGAAAATTGGTGATGGTTCAATTATACAAAATAAGTCAGTTGTAATGCCTGGAACTATTATCCCTGCTGAAGAAATTTGGGGAGGTGTTCCTGCTCAAAAAATCAAAAGTATAAAAGATAAAAGAAATTCAACAGTAAAACCCTCTGTTAATTTAGATGTAAATTTAGATGTATTAGATGTAAATTTAGATGTAGTTGAAAATTATATTAAAAGCTTCCTGGCTGATAACTATAAAGTTAAAAACTTCAACTCAAATAATCCCCTATTATCATTAGACCTGAGTGCATACGAAATTACACGCCTATTAAATAATTTGGAAAGAGAATTTGGCATATTCATAGATCGAACTGGGATCAATATTGAGGAGTTTAGCTTTGATAATCTAATACAAATAATTAACAAAACATTTCCTTCTTAAAGAACACTCATCTTACCCAACTTATCTGATCTTAGAAAAAGTAATTAATATAAAGAAAGTATCTAAGTATAATCATCACCATAATGAAAACAATTCCAACCCCTAAAACTCCTAAATTATTACAACAAATGCAGTGGATTTTAAATCCCACTGGTTATCTACAAACCAATCACCGTCGCTATCCCGATGTGTTTAGAGCTAAAGTTATTGGTTTAGGAGATAATATTATCCTTACCAGTAATCCTGAGATCATGCAATATGTTTTAACCCATGATCGCAAACAATTTACGTCTCCCAGTTCCTTAAATAATCTATTGCGGCCATTGATTGGGGACTATTCTGTAATTATGCTGGACGGGGATAAGCATCGTCAACGTCGTCAGTTAGTGATGCCATCTTTTCATGGGGAACGTCTTAAAGTGTATGGTGACTTAACCCGTCGTATTACTGAAGAGGTGATGGAAAAATTCCCCCAAAACCAACCCTTTTTAGCTAGGGAGATCATGCAGGATATCTCCTTAAAAGTGATTACAGAAGCAGTATTTGGAGTAACTCAAGGGGAACGTTATGAAGAATTACAAGATAGATTAAAAAAATTACTGGACTTATTCAATTCTCCTATCACTTCTACCTTTTTATTCTTTCCCTTTTTACAAAAAGATTGGGGAAACTGGAGTCCTTGGAGTCGCTTTATCCGTCAACGTAAAGCGATCGATGAGTTGATCTATGCAGAAATTAGCGGTCGTCGCGCTAACCTCGATCCTGATCGCACAGATATTTTATCCCTTCTTATGTCTGCAACGGATGAACAAGGTGAAGGTATGAGGGATCAAGAATTACGAGATGAGTTAATTACCCTTTTAATGGCTGGCCACGAAACCACTGCATCAGCGATGGCCTGGGCTTTATACTGGAGTCATTATACCCCTGAAGTCAAAGATAAGCTCATTGAGGAGTTAGACACCCTTTCACCCAATGCAGAGGGAATGGATATTTTCCGTCTCCCCTATTTAACCGCAGTTTGCAACGAAACCCTTAGACTTTCTCCTTCTGCTATGTTAACCTTTACCAGAGTGGCTCACGAAAAGGTTGAGGTAGCGGGTTACACTTTTAAACCTGGGGACATGATCCAAGGATGTATGTATTTAACCCATCTACGGGACGATTTATATCCTAATCCTAAACAGTTTAACCCCCAAAGATTTTTAGATCGTCAATATACTCCCTATGAATTTATGCCTTTTGGTGGGGGTTCTCGTCGTTGCGTCGGGGAAGCATTGGCACAATTTGAAATGAGATTAGTAATAGCTACGATTATGTCCAAGTATCACTTAAAATTAGGGGATACTCAACCCGAAAAACAGCAAAGACGGGGTTTAACGTTAGCCCCAACAAGGGGTGTAAAAATGATTTTTGAAGGAAAACGCAAACCTCAAACTGTGCGAGAATTACAATTATCAAAAGGGTAAAACTATAGCCCCATAACTCTAATTATGCCGAAGTTTTTAAACCATTCCCTAACCAAATTACTCACCTTTTTATTAAGCATTGGCTTAATTTTGGAATTACTGTCCCATGTTATTGTTGAGGGACTTTGGTTTCAAGAAGTGGGTTATGTAGATATCTTTATCAAACAGCTATTATGGCAGTTAGGGTTATGGGGGGTTATTAGTGGTTTTTCTTGGTGGTTTTTATGGGGTAATTTACGTCAAGCGAAACGTCATCAATGGCATTTTATTCCTCAAGTTCCTACTAAGAATAATAAAAGACGTAGGCAACGAAAAAATATAACCCCTCAATTAATGCCTGAGTCCCGTTCTTTCAGTCTTTTCTGGTTACTTTTTTTTATTATTAGTTTAGGGGGATTAATGGGATTAATGCTACTTTATTATAGCGAAGTAGCTTATGATGTTTGGACTCCAGACTTTACTTTACCTAATATTACTCCTCCCTTACCCACTCCCTTCTTTTTTAATTCTGTTCCTGAGATTGTGTCCCAACTTAGAAATCAGCTATGGAAAGTAGGAATTCTAGGGTTCATTATTGTGGGAATTTTGCTTACGGGTGAATTTTGTTTAACTCTAATCTCTTTCACCTTTAGCATGATTTTTGGTCTAGTATTATCAGGAAACTGGACAAGAATTTTGCAATATCTTAATCCGACAGTCTTTGGAGATGTTGACCCCCAATTTAATTTAGATCTTAGTTTTTATATTTTTAGTTTTCCTTTTTGGAAGTTAATTAATTTTTGGTTAGGTGGACTATTTTTACTAGGATTTATTATCGTAATTTTAACGTATTTATTATCAGCGAATAGCTTGTCTCAAGGTAAATTTCCTGGTTTTTCTCGCCATCAACTTCGCCATTTATATGTTTTGGCTGGCTTTCTGATGTCCATTGTTGGACTCTATCATTGGTTGGCAAGGTATCAATTATTGTATTCAAATCAAGGGGTTGTTTTTGGAGCAAGTTATACAGATATTTATTTTCTTCTTCCTGTATACACTATAGCTGCTATGATAGCCATAATCATTTCATTATGGTTATTAATTAAGGGAATAACAGGATGGGGACGTTATGCTCAAATCCGTTCATTAAAACATTCTCTTTTTTATTATCTTCCTTTTTCTCTTTTACCATTTGTCCTCTATTTAAGCATTATTATTATATCATTTTTAGGTCAACAAGCCGTACAAAGTTTAATTGTAGAACCCAATGAATTAGCCCGAGAAACCCCTTATATTGAACGTAATATTAAATTAACTCGTCATGCTTTTGGTTTAGATAAAATTCAAGTGGAAACCCTGAATGGAACAGGAACTTTAACAGAAGAATCTTTAAATCAAAATCGCCTAACTATTAATAATATTCGACTTTGGGATTCTCGCCCTCTTTTACAAACTAACCGTCAATTACAACAATTACGTCTCTATTATAAGTTTAATGATGCTGATATTGATCGTTATACTATTCCTGTTGAAAATGACGGAAGTTTACCTAAAATTGCTAAGCAACAGGTATTAATTGCTGCTAGAGAATTAGATTATAATGAAGTACCCGAACAAGCGAAAACTTGGGTGAATAAACATTTAGTTTATACTCATGGTTATGGGTTTACCTTATCTCCAGTTAACCGAGTTTCTCAAGGGGGTTTACCTTTCTATTATGTACAGAATATTGGTACAGAAAATAATGCAGGAGAGTTACAAACCTCCAGTTATTTAATTCGAGATAGTATTCCCATTGATAATCCTAGAATTTACTTTGGAGAGTCAAGTAATACTTATATTATGACCAATACCGAAGTTAAAGAATTAGACTATCCTAGTGGTCAAGATAATGTTTATAATGTTTACGATGGGAAAGGAGGGATTAAACTCGAAAATTGGACGAGAAGATTACTATTTGCTGATTACTTAAAAGATTGGCAAATGCTATTTACTCGTAACTTTACCCCTGATACTCGATTAATTTTTAGACGTAATATCAATCGTAGAATTAGAATGATTGCTCCTTTTTTACGGTTTGATCGCGATCCTTATTTAGTAACAGCTAAAGTTAAAAATGATAATAATCAACCAGAAAAAACCACTTTATATTGGATAATTGACGCTTATACAACCAGCGATCGCTATCCCTATTCAGAACCCGGCGATCGCCCGTTTAATTATATTCGGAATTCTGTCAAAATTGTCATTGATGCTTACAATGGTGACGTTAATTTCTACATTATTGATCCCAGTGATCCGTTGATTCAAACTTGGAAGAAAATTTTTCCCACTCTCTTCAAATCTTTCTCAGAAATGCCACTTTCTCTTAAGGTTCATATTCGTTATCCAAAAGATTTATATAGCACTCAATCAGAACGTCTATTAACCTACCATATGCAAGATCCTCAAGTGTTTTATAACCGAGAAGATCAATGGCGTATTCCCCAAGAAATTTATGGCGAAAATCAACAACCCATCGAACCCTATTACTTATTAATGAGTCTTACCAGTGATGCACAAGAATTTATCTTATTTAGTGTTTACACCCCCACCAGTCGTAATAACTTAATTGCTGGTTTATTTGCTCGTTCTGATGGGGATAATTACGGTAAGATGTTGTTATTTGAACTGCCAAAACAAAGAATTATTTATGGACCTGAGCAAATTGAAGCATTAATTAATCAAGATCCTGTCATTTCTCAACAAATTTCTCTTTGGAATCGTCAAGGATCGCGAGTTATTCAAGGTAACTTGTTAGTTATTCCCTTTTTTAAAGAACAATCTTTACTTTATGTGGAACCGTTATATTTAGAAGCTGAAGAAAATAGCTTACCCACTTTAGCCAGAGTCATTGTCGTTTACGAAAATCAAATTGTTATGTCAGAAACCTTAGATGAAGCTTTAACCTCTATTTTTGAACCTGGAAACGTTAATCCTTCTACTATTATTCGGGAACTAGATCAACAAGATCTGATTACTAATTAAACTTGACGTATAACGTTATACGTCATCTTGAAGGAGGCAGGAGGGTTTTCAAAGGTAAAGCTATCCATTTTAAAAGGGATTTAACCCTACACCCTACACCCTACACCCCAAACTAGATATTTCTGGTTATTTTTGAGAACTGGTATAACTGAACTTCCCCTTTCACAAAACCTCATAACGTATGCTGCATAAGGGATATGCCAAATGAACTAGGGGTCGTTACTGGGTACAAATAGAAGAAATACTTAGTAAATCTAATGCTTTTAGATAGTTGTAGGGTGGGCAAATGCTTAAGACAGAAGGGAAGGCGACTTAACGGTTAATTTTGCCCACCTTAATTGAACTATCCATATTTTGCCTAATCTGGTTTAAGTCTTATCAATTGCCTGACCACAACCGTCAACAGTAACATAATTAATATCTCGGTTTCACAATTAAACGACGGTTAGGTTCTTGTCCTCTGCTTTCAGTAGCGATATCTGCTACATTCTTAAAAAACGAATGTATCTGACGACGTTCCGCCGAAGAAAGGGCAGTCATTTCTATTTCTTGTCCTGTTTGACGAACTTTTTGAGCAATATCTTCAGTCAGGGTTTTTAACTGTTCAAGACGCTGTAAACGATAGCCATTGAGTTCCACTGTAAACCCTTGTTGATCGGAACTCTCTACTGTGAGATTAATTAGAGTATTAGCTAAATATTGGATTGCGTCAATGCCTTCTCCTTTTTCCCCTAATAACATTAGGGTTTTCTCAGGGGATAACTGAGTTTCATCGATGATTAACCAACATTCGGTGGTTCTTTCTAGCTCATTTTCCCGATACTCAACCTTAACATCGGTAGGAAATCCCATCAATGTTAAAAGGTTTTCTAACCATTCTTTACCTACTTGTTGTTCTTGTTCCATAGTGACAATTTGAACCTATCTTTTATCTATCTTGCCTTTACATTACTTTCCGTTATTATTTTGTGTCTTGCTAAAACGTATTACTACAATACGTTTTAGCTTAGCTGACAACTTAGGAGGTTTTCTCTTTCTTCTTAGAACGCTTTTCAAAGGGAAGAGTTTGTCTTCCTTTTTCTGCTTTTTCCTGTTCTTCAAGCAATTTTTGCAAGTTTTCTGGTAAGGGTTCCCGCATCAAAATCAAAGTTTGTAGGGTTTGAAAAATGTTAGCGACGACAATATACATTAAAACCCCAGCCGGCAAGGGGAAAAAGAGAAACATCCCACTAAAAATAAGAGGCGTAATCTTATTAATGGCTTGTTGTTGTTGCGCCCCACCCCCAGAAGAACCGGACAATTCTTGGTTGATATAAATACTAGCACCAAAGAAGAGAATCATCCCTAAAATATCCCAGTTGATGGTGCCATCATCATTCACCACACCCACTTGTCCTAAAGCATTGATGAAGAGGAATCCTGTATTAGCAGCAATCCCTGGAATAGTTGCCTGAATGGTGGCTTCTCCTGGAGCTAAGGCTTGAATGGTTCCATCTTCATTGATTTTCAGTCGTTCTGCCCCTTTTGTAACTTCGTATGTCGGTTGAATATCACTATCAGGGTTCTGTTGAACTAGGGTAGATAAGGACTGTCCTTCGCTGGTTTGAAATTCAACGGTTGTCTTTTCTCCGACTCCTAGCTTATTGCCCCCCGGTAACAAGGCGGAAATGGGATAATGAATGCCATCGCTAACGTAGATATTACTGGGTTTGGTGGCGTAGGGTTGAGGGACAACTCGCTCAATTTGCTCTGAGGGCAAAATCTGCACATCAACGGTATAGTTAATGTTGGCAAACGGTGATCCTCTCAAGGTGGCAAATAAAGCAAAGAGAATGGGCATTTGTAATAACAGGGGCAAACAGCCGGCTAGGGGGTTACCAAACTCTTGCATCAGTTTCCCCATTTCTTCTTGTTGTTTGGCGGGATCATCTTTGTAACGACTCTGAATTGCGGCTTGTCGTTCTTTCATTAAGGGTTGAGTGATCCGCATTTTACGCATATTACGTATTTGGCCTGCACTTAGGGGGTACAAACCGAAGCGAATGACTAGGGTTAAGGCAATAATCGCAAAACCGTAGCTTGGCACAATCCCGTAGAAAAAATCCAGGATTGGCAACATAATATTTGTGGAAATAAATCCGATACCAAAATCCATTCGTCTTAATCCAAGTAATTCCCCTATGGGGTGAGCTTTTGTTTAATTTATTCAATAGGAGGAATGAGTAACACAAGGGTTATCTCAATCCTGATGTTGATCTTAGAAGTTATTGGGCGGTAATCGCTTCAACTGGTTTTCCTGTTTTATCAGCGACTCTTTCGGCCATATAATCATAAATTTCTCGGAAGCGAGGAACGGCGCGCATTTCTAAGCGACTTTTATCTCTGAGGGTCACAACTAGATCCCCCCATAATCCGATTCCACGGGGAATTTTGGCAATTTTGACAATTTCACCATAGATAATGTCGGTGCGATCATTACCCATCCAACCCCCAGTAATAGAAATACGGCGATCAGTAATGCGATAACGTAACCAAATCGCCCGCACAATTGCCCCAACGGTCAAAGGGAGACAGATAACGGTGAATCCTAACAATATATTAATGATTAAATCCCCAATGTGAGGGCCTCCTTCATAAAATGTGTTCTCTCTTATACCCATAAATTATCTCGGCTTTAATTAACAACTCTTCTAATTCTCGCAAAAAATGTTCATATTTGCACTCGGTTGCGTTGCGTTTGACCACGATCACCACCTGATAACCTGGTATCATCATTGGTAGAAAAAGACGAATTACCCCTTTAACTTGTCGTTTTAGACGATTGCGAATCACTGCTTTTTTACTAACCTTCTGACTGATGGAAATACCAAATTGTGTTGGTGGTGTGGATTGTTGTTGGTCAGCTTGCAACAATACCCGCATAACCAAATGAGGGCTTTGATAGCGTTTTCCTCGGTTATAAACGGTTTGAAATGCCTTGGGGTGTCTTAGGCGGTTCTGTTTGGGTAATCCCACGGTTGCCCATCATGGTTAATGTAAAGTGGGGGTAACAATGTAATTTCTATACAGATAAACGATGTCTTCCCTTTTTCCGTCTTGCTTGAATGACTTTACGACCATTACTATTTCGCATCCTCGCACGAAACCCTGATGTTCTTTTCTGCTTACGATTTGTTCCTCCTAAGGTACGCTGAGTCACAATTTTTTCCCTCCAACAACGTTTTTTTCGTTTAGTTCTTTAAACATACAGTCCATAATTATAACACATTGATATGAAATAGCACAACTTTATTTAACAACTATCTAAAATTTACTCTCATAGCGAATGGTTGCCTCGTTTAAAGTATAGTCATAAGAAAAGCGAATTGTGGAATTATCTTCTAGTTTATAAACGGTTTCTAACACAGGAAATAACCGTAAATTCGGTAACCCAATACTCTCACCAAATTCAGTTGTTTGTTGATTCGCATTAAAAACCCAATCTTGTAGGAAAGGTAGAATAACTACTGTAGATTGTATTACACCAGTTTCTAATAATTGACTAGAATTTTGTTTCTGTAACTCTTCAACAACTGCAGGAAGTTGTTGACTAAATAAGGTCAATAATTCAGTATTACTTAAAGGAGGATTACTGGAAAAAGACACTATAGGCGATCGCAACAAGTCTGCTATAGAGTTTGCTCCTAAATTATTAATTTCGATACATCTAGCTAAAGCTTTTAAGTTTTCTGGAGAGGTTTTATTGTAAGTAGTAATAGGAGGTGAGTTTTCATTATTAAATTGACAAACGTCTTCAAAAACGTTGCCAACATTAGGTAACACTTCATTAGCACTTCCTTCCACTGTTAAGGTAATTTCTGCTGATTTTGCTCTACCTGTTTGTACAATATCATCAGTAATTTCGTTATCTTTAATCGAACGAAAAGCTACAGCAAAGATATATAGTTTTAGTTGGAGATCAATTAGGGGATTTAGTAATCCTTGTTCTGGGGAAAAAGTTAAAGTGTTTTTATTTTGATCACTGATAAAAACACGAGTAACAGGTAAATTAACTTGTCCGCTATTAATGGTTATTTGTCCTGATGGTTCAATTCTTAACACCTCTGCTAAGGATAAGCGATTGATTTGACCATTTAAGAGCAAGTTACCACTAACATTAAGAAAGGTTTGAGGAATAACAGGAGTTCTTTCGTTTTCCAGGGAAATATTATCAATGTTTATAATAAAATCGTCTAGTTTTGGTGGAATCACTATATTATCTTTAGTAGCAAGAACACCTAGCCATTTTTGAAATAAAGCTGATTTTTCTTCAGGTCTTAAATTGAGTTTAGGGATCTTTATGTTTCCTTCTGTTAAGTTAATATTTCCACTAATTTTAGGACTAATTAATGCACCTGTAATCATTACATTTCCGTTAATTAATCCTTGATAAATCCCCGAGTTATTTACTTCGTTTTGAATTACTTTAATCGTAAGCGGATTATGAATATTTTGTTCATTTGGAAGAGGTAATAAGGGTAAATCTCCAGTAATATCTAAGCGAGTTTTGACAACATCTAAGGTTAATTGTTCAATATTGAAACTTCTATTATTTAGCTTTGCTTGTCCATTTAATGTAACGACTGTCGGAAGTAAAGCATTCGTAAATTCTGCGTTATTTAAGTTTAAGTCAATTTGACTATCAGAGTTTAAAGAAATTCGTAGTTGATTATCGATAGAGATGTTTCCTTGTATATTTGCTGTAACATTCCCTTCTCCACCAACCCAAATAATTTGATCAAGAGTTAAAGGTTGTAATAAAGAAAAAGATTCTTTTCCTAAATTGGCTACAATTTTAAACTGATCATTCGTATTTTCTGTAATAGGAAAGGGTAAAGTAGCAGAGATATTAAGAAAATTAGGTTGATTGGTTTCGACTTCTAACCTATCATTACTATAATTAAAGTTGCCCTTTAAATCAAGATTAAGTAATCTAGCGTTAATTACTCCATCATTAAACTCAAAAACACCATTAACTATAGGATCTTTTAAAGTTCCATCAACCCCTCCTTCTATATTAATAGAACCATTAATGTCACTAGGTATAATAATTAAATTACGAACTAAATCTAAGGTTAAATTTTTCACTTTAAATGCTGATGAATCAAGAGAATACCGAGCATTCTTATAAGATAAGTTAAGAATACCTGATGCAGTTGCTTCTCCTAATTTTATACTGGGATTAATTGATATTTTTTGCTCTTTTAATTGTCCATTAATAGCTATTTTTTGAATAGGAATTACTTGAGAACCTTCCATCACTAATCCTAATGATGGTACAATTGAAGCAGTAGAAGGTTGAGGTGTCCATCTCCATTGATTACCTTCAAATTGTATGGCTATCTGAGGATCTTTAATGGTTCCATCTAAGAGCATCTCTGCATTATATTGTCCTTTGATATCTAATTCTCTTGGTAAATCTCCTGCTTGGGTTTTAGCAAAAAGTTCTTTTATTTTCTGATCATTAAGCCAAAATGTGTACAGTTGTTCAGCAATAGAATTTAAAGAATTTCCAACACCATTAGGTTTAATCTTTTCTGCTGTAGTAAAGTTAGGTTGTTTGAGTTGTAGTAATCTTAATAAATTATCCCAATTATATAACTGTAAAGCAATCAGTAAATCTTGAATATTTCCTTGTTCAATATTAACTTTTCCTTGTACTTCTCCTGAGTTAACATCTAAGTTGGCAACAATATTATAATTACTATTTCCTATGCTTAATTGAGTATTGTCTAAGAAAATAAAATCATCTTTGTAAATTAAAGATGCTTCAAATTGATCTGCTATTACATTCCCAAAACGAGGTGAGGTAATGTTTATTTTTCCTACAGTGGTTAAGTCTGATGGATTAAAACTTATATCGATACTAATTAAACCTCCTAAATATTCAGTTAATCCATAATTACCTAAAGGTGCTATTTTTAAGATATCAATTGGCAAACTTTCTACATTAGTGACTAAATTATCATTCTTCTGCTTTATAGTAGCAAGAATGGGACTGTTATTGTTATAAGTTTGACGAATTTCAAAAGAATCTACTAAAGAAACCAAAGAACAGTTTTCTTCTAAACAGGGATTAAAAATAGCACTAATTTTATCTTCTTTTCCTTGTATATTGAAAGAAATCTTATTCAAAGCATCTATACTAATTGAACCCGTTAATTTTGGTTCAAATTGTTGTTGATTAAAACTTAAATTAATCAAATTAACATCACCTACTATCTGTAAATTTCCTGGTGACAAGGGTGCAGTTAACAAGTTTTTTCCCAATAATTTTCCTGTAAATTCTCCTTTTCCTGTCAATGCTAATGTTTCAGGTAAGAATTTTCGATTAATAGGAATTTTAGTTAAAAGTTGATTTAAAGGTAATGAACTTAAATCAAAGTTTGTATCAATATCAAAAGAAAAGTGTTCAATATCTGGTGTAGTCCAAATATTAGAAACAATAAAATCTCCCTTTCCTTTAATATTTTGTTCTCCTACTTCTAAAGATAATGTATTAACCCTAACAGGAATTAATGATGCAGATGTTAAAAGAGAAGTTAGAGGAAGAGAAGCATTAATTTGACTATTTAATTTATCAGAGGTAAAAGCAGAAAATAAATCATTATTTAAACTAGATAAATCAACATTTTGTGTTGTTATATCACCTGCAATTTTATCATTACTAATTTTGCCATCAATGGTGACTATTCCGTCTGCTATTTCTATTTCTGTATTGGTATTTCCCTGAAACTCTTCAAAATTTAACGCGAGTAAAGAGGATAGATTACCTGTAAAATTGGTTGACGCTTTTCTAATCTTTATAAGAGGATATCCTTCAATAATAAATGGTGCAACAGATGAGGGAGTTAAATTAGCATTTCCTGTAATTATACCTTGGCTTATTTCTGTCTCTGCTGTGATGCTTTGGTTAGCAACTAAAAGGTCACTATTAGCAGTTATTTGTAAATTATTAAGATTAGATATCAAATTAGAAAAATTGAGCGATCGCAATTTTCCTTCTATATTGATGTTACTATTCACTAAGTTAGCAGAAATTGGAATTTCAGGAATGATTTTGTTAATCAATAAATTGTTAATATTAGCAACTGCTTCTAAAGACTCATTCTGTATTCTACCTGTTGCTGTAATTAAACTATCTTCTATTCTGAGGACTATATTTCCACTGCTATTAACTTCACTTAAGTTAAGGGTTTGATTGACCCAAATATTTTCTAAATTTCCTGAAAAATTCAAACTAGAATTACTAATTAATACAGGTACAGGTAAATTAGAGATAAAAGAATTAATTGGTAATTCTAATGCAGTTAATTGGGTTTGAAAATCACCATTTCTTAAACTACTATTAACAATGACTTTCCCTTCACTCACAGATAATAAAAGATTCGAGTTAATTTTAAGTGAAGGAATAAAAGATTTATTGATATCTCCAGATAAACGAATATTTCCTTGTTCTAATACTAAATTATTAGGACAAGGAATGTTAAATTTAATACATATTTTTTTTGTAAAAGGTGTTACGTTTAGTGATTCTGTATCGATCAAAGTTTGCCATTTCTTTGTCTTTAAGTTACCACTTCCTGCAATATTAATAAGTCCTGCTTGACTGCGAAC
>JASJDW010000042.1 GCA_030064955.1 Crocosphaera sp. | reverse complement strand
ATAGTTATCGCTTCCGCACTTCAGGGGTATTAACTGAAGCTTTAGCAGCAGGAAAACCAGTTATTGTTCCTCAAAATAGTTGGTTAGGAAAGCAAGTAGATTCATCAAGAGCAAGTCTTTATGAAAACCCTGATGAAATACCTCAAAAAGTTATTGAAATTGTTGAAAACTTAGATCAATTTTCAGAATCAGCAAGCAAATTTGCTCAAGGATGGCTTGAACAAAATTCCCCTGATAACTTAGTAAAAATTTTATTATCAAATAAAGAATATATTTATGTTGATAAAATAGAATTTAGTCAACTAAAAATTGATACAAATAAGGAAATTTTTTCTAATAATATACTCAGAGAAATTCCAAAAATTCTTTTAGCAATCGAAAGTGACTTTTTGGTAGATCAGGAAACAATTGACCCTTCATTTCTTAACTACATTGAATATTTAGGGCTTTGTGGTTATGATGTTTATGGACTATTTTTTACTAACAAACAAGAACGAAAAGGTGAGCATTATGAACCTTTTTATCATCAAGTCTATCCAGTAATTGACCGAATTTTTCAAGAGTTTTCTGTTAAAATAAAACAAAGATGGATCGTTGATTATGGTCAAATTAATGCTCTTCCTTACAATACTGATGCAAAAGAGTATGTACAAGAAGTTTTAGATCAAAAAAATAGCTTAAAAAGAGATTTAGTCGAACGGTATAATTTAAGCATTCCATCGGATTTAAGTCAATTATTACAAACGAATCAGTTTGATGTTATTTTCCTCAATTCTATTGTTAGTTACAGTATTATTGACCGATTCAACATAACACAAACTTCAGTGATTTGTGAAGTTCCTCAGACTCGTTCTTATCAATATGCTGTAAATAATTATCGGGATATTAATGAAGATGAATATCAACTAGAATGTCAATTACTAAATCAATGTGATGCTTTGATTTTTCATCATCAATATGAACTTGAGAAAATAAAAGAAACCGCAAGTAACTTTCAAGGATATGTGATTTCTGTTGAGGATAATTTAGATAACGCTGATTATTTTCAAACGATGGATCAGGTATTTAATTCTTTACTAAAGGAGAGGGCTATACCTTTAAAAGCAACAGGTAAAAAAGTCGCTATTTTATATCCTTGGGGAGATATTTTAGAGCGAAAAAGTGGCGCAAGTAAACGAGTTGGCTTACTCATTGATTATTTAAAATCTCAATCCTATCAAGTTTGGTTGTTTACCACAGGAGATGCCAAAGACTTTAGAAAAGATGGTGTTCATTATACTTACTATCAACAATCTCACCAAGATTATTGTTTAGTTAATGATATTTATAAAGATGCTTATCAATCTTGGTCTGATGTTATAAATTTTAATAATGATATTCCAGAAAAATCAAAAGAATTTGATCACTGGCTACCTTGGATTTATTATCAATATCGTTTTGATTCAGGCTTTATTAATTGGGTTAAAAAACTAGCAGAATGGGCAGATACTGTTATTTTAGAATATCCTTTTTGGGCATTAACTGTTGGAGATATTTGTCATCAAAATCAAACTCAATTTATAATCACAGCACATGATATTTTATCTCAACAACTTAATGAAAATACTTTGATAGGAAAAATTGCTTTAAGAGAAGAAATTAAAGCCCTTCAGCAAGGGGATTATCTTGTTTCTGTATCTACAGATGACCAAAACTTTTTAAAACAATATGAATTATCTTCTATCCTTATTCCTAACCCAGTGGATATAGAGCAAGGGCCTGAGCAAAAATTAATAAAACATTCATCATTTAAAAATATAGAAAAATCCTTTTGTTTATTCGTTGGCAGTCGTCATGAACCTAATATAGAAGCTGTTAAAGTTATTCAACAAATGGCGAAAGATTTTGCAGTTCAATATCCCGATCTTTCTTGTCAGTTTATTGTTGTGGGAAGTTGTTGGGAACCTGAAGAAAATAATAATTTTATCGCCTTTGGAAAAGTTAGCGATCAAGACTTGGCATGGTTATATCATAATGCAGCCTTGATACTATCTCCCATTCTATCAGGCACAGGAACCTCCCTAAAGACCGTTGAAGCCATGGCCTATGGAAAAGTCCTTTTAGGAACCAGTATCGCCTTTCGAGGCTATCCTGTGGAGTCTGGAAAAGAAGCCATTATCTGCGATCGCCTAGATGAATATCCCTACTTAATCACTCAACTTATCAATAACCATGACAAACAGAAAGAAATCGAAGAAAATGCTCAAATTTTTGCTAAAAATTATGATTATCGGACTGTGTATCGTTCCTATGAACAAATAATTTCCAGAAAACTCTAAAATCGTGTTATTTATTCTTGAGAGATTAATTGTTTACCCCATACAAGTTCAAAAATATTGCAAAAATTATATACATGAAAAAATCTAGCATTTATACTGAAAATAGAGCAGGGTTGCTGAATTTTTGGGTATAGCAGTACAAAAATTAGTTAGAATGTCGAATTCAGGTCAATCAAGTTATGAATTATTTATTAAGTCTTCAACAAGCGGTTACTTGGATCTTAAAAAAAAGAGAAGAAAAACCCCCTTCTGATAAGTTAGTCATTGCGTTAGTCGCTGCTGAAAAATTCAGTCGTCAAAATAAACCTTCTTATAGTCCTCAACAGTTAGAAGGAACTTGGCGACTTTGTTTTATTACAGGTACAAAACAAGCTCAAAATCGAGCAGGGGTTGTCTTGCGATCAGGACGTTATTTACCCCGTTGGGCTACTATTGAATTGACCTATCATCCGGCTACCTTTTCTAAACCAGGTACTCTAGAAAACTGTATTCAATTAGGTGCATTAAACTTAAAATTAACAGGTCCAGCCAAATTTTTACCTCCGAAAAATATTCTCGCTTTTGATTTTACTCAGATATCTATTACCCTTGGTGATCTTAGTTTATATCAGGGAAAAATTCGTGGAGGTAAGGAAAGTGAAGCCAAATTTTATGAGGAAAAGATCAAAAAACAAGCCTTTTTTACTTACTTTTTAATAGAAGATAATTTAATTGCTGCAAGAGGACGAGGTGGAGGTTTAGCTCTTTGGGGAAGATAAGTTAAAATATTAGGGGTTCAACTTCCCTAATTAGTGGTCAAAAAGACATAAAAATGTCAAACTAAATTTAAGTCGTTAACGTTGTGATTAGGTCATTATTTGCTCATGTCTGTTACTCAAAATACAAAAAAGTCAATTAATTGGGGTTTTTCAAGCATCATTATTTTTGTTATTGTAGTTATGATTTGGATTGGTGTTAGAATTATTTTTCCCGATCTTCCTACTATTTTTGCGGGAACACAACCCAATAATTTAGGGGTAAATAATGGAGAATTGCACCCTTGTCCAAGTACACCTAATTGTGTTAATTCTCAAAGCGAAGATGCAGAACACGCTATTAAACCTTTAACCTATCAAGGGGATGCTAAAGAAGCGATCGCAAAATTAAAAGATATCATTAATCAACAAGAAATAACTCAAATCGTTTCTGAAACAGATGATTATCTTTATGCTCAATTTACCAGTCATTGGATGGGGTTTGTTGATGATGTAGAGTTTTATGCCAACGAAAACCAAGGAGTAATTGATGTTCGTTCTGCTTCTCGTTTAGGAGAGTCTGATTTAGGGGTAAATCGTGAACGTATCGAAACCATAAGACAGGCATTTTAAGTAAGTTAATTATTAGTTAGGGTGGAAAATTTCCACCCGATATTTAAAATCTTTTATTTTCAGAATATGCTAGAGATTATTATTGATACGATTCAAAAAAGTCCCAATTCTCGCATAACTTTTGCTGATTATATGGACTTAGTTTTATATCATCCAGAACAAGGTTATTATAGTTCGGGAAAAGTTAATATTGGTTCTCAAGGGGATTTTTTTACGTCCTCTTCTTTAGGCTCAGATTTTGGAGAATTATTAGCAGAACAGTTTAGAGAAATGTCAGAACTTTTAAATACTTCTGACTCATTTACTTTGGTGGAAGTTGGAGCCGGTTTAGGACATTTAGCTGCTGACATTCTTAACTATTTTAAAAATAACTATCCTAATTTTTATCAGAAAATTGATTACATTATCGTTGAAGAATCTCAAGGATTAATTGAGCAACAAAAAAAAACTTTAAAAGCATTTGATAAAGTAACTTGGAAATCTTGGCAAGAAATAGAAAATAAATCAGTAATTGGCTGCATTTTTAGTAATGAATTAATTGATGCTTTTCCCGTTCATAAAATCGCTGTAGATAATAAACAATTGAAAGAAATCTATGTTACTTGTCATGAAAATCAACTGAAAGAAGTGATTGCAGATATCTCTACTCATAAATTATTAGACTATTTTCAATTAATTGATGTTGATTTAACTAAAGATAATTATCCAGAAAACTATCGAACTGAAGTTAATTTAAAAGCATTAGATTGGTTACAAACTGTTTCAACTAAAATAAAAAAAGGTTATTTATTAACCATAGATTATGGTTATTCTGCTTCAAAATACTATCATCCTCAGCGGTATCAAGGAACTTTGAATTGTTATTATCAACATCGTCATCATCATAATCCTTATGTTAATTTAGGGCAACAAGATATCACTACCCATGTAGATTTTACTGCCTTAGAAAAACAAGGAAACTTGTTAGGATTAGAAACAGTGGGATTAACCCAACAAGGCTTATTTTTGATGGCATTAGGAATCGGCGATCGCTTAGCAGAATTATCCAATGGTAACTATACATTACCAGAAATTCTCAACCTTCGAGATGCACTCCATCAGTTAATTAATCCCACAGGTTTAGGGGGATTTCAAGTTTTAATTCAAAGTAAAGGAATTGATAACAATCAACTCCTTAGAGGATTAAAACAAGACTTAATGTAAATTTTTTCCATCTGCAAATTATCTGTTGATGGATAGTGAATTTCATAGCAACCAATCCGAATACACCAATAGAATCAAAACCAATCCTTGAAACCATTGTTAATTCTGTGATGGGAGTCAAAGATACCAATTCATCCATTGAGTCCCCGATAAATAATCAAGAAATTGATGTAAAAGCAATCATCATTTATCTATTAGGAACTTTGCTACAAATTAGTTTGATGATGTTCGCACTTTGGGCAATGTCACAAGTTTATAACCGCCTTTTAATATATAATTTTCCTAATTGGTTATACACAGCGATCGCTACTTTATTTTTTATTGTCTTAACCATTCGTTCTCGCTTATTTTCTCCCCTAGATAATACCAGGAGTTCAGGAACCTATCAACAAGTCATTAGACCTTCTTGGTCTCCTCCTCCTCTAGCATTGCCTATTATTTGGATGACTATCGGTGTCTTAAGGGTTGTTTCTTCTCTATTAGTCTGGCAAGCAATGGGTGAAAATTTCTTAACCTTTCCCTTAATTATCTTTGTTATTCATTTGGCATTAGGGGACACTTGGAATACTATTTTTACAGTCGAAAGAAGGTTAGGTGCAGCCGTTCCTGTGGTCATTTTTTGACCTTGGTTATCGGCAATTTTAGTCACAGTTGTTTATGGTCAAACAGTTCAATTAGCAGGATTTTTGTTGCTTCCTTCTGTTATTTGGATTACGGTTGCTTATGTTCTCGTTTACAGTATTTGGCAATTAAATGGCCGTGAACCGTTATATCCTACTAAACGATAAACCATAATAATGAGGTGAATTTATTGTTCTCCCATTCACAAATTAAAAATGGAACCAAAACTTATGATTTAATAACTCATCTAGATCATTAGTAAAAGGGCAAATATCGGGGAAATTAGCGTCATATTCAATTCTCATATTGTCCAATGCTTCCTGATAACATTCATCGTAAATATCCAGTAAAAAATTCTGTAAACTAGGGGAATCTTGAAGGATATCTTTTAACTTAGACTGAGTACGTTTAATCGTCACCTCCCAACCCCGATAACAGTCAGGTAAGGAAACATAACACCGTTTCAAACTATGTTCAAACAATGTAATTAAACGGCTTTTTAACCCTCTTTTATCTCGTTTTCCCAAAGATTGCACCTCTTCAATTAAATTTTCTACATCAATCTTTGAAAAATTTCCAGATTTTAATTGCTTAACTGTTTCGTCTATCCATAAAGCAAAATCTTGATCATAGAGAGTTTTTGCTGTTGATAACACCATTATGTTTATCTCCCATTGTGATTAATTACTCTACACTAACTAATTATTTGTCATCTTAACAAAAAGGTTCTAGAATTCAGAAACCGCAGATGAAAAGAAATCATTAAGAAGGGAGTTATCTTAGCAATTATATACAATTTGATTCTCATTAACTTTTGCTCTTTCCTTAAAACTTTCAATGGCTCGGGGCAGATTTGAACTGCCGACCTTGGGCTTATGAGTCCCCTGCTCTAACCAACTGAGCTACCGAGCCGTCATTTTTAGACCTTTTCTAGTGTAAAACACTAAACAGTAAATGTCTACCCTATTACCCAAAAAAATCAGAGAAGTGTTGTTTCTTCTCTGATTTCAATCTATCCCATCGCTTCGACTCACAAACGAGATAATGATTTAGCGTTTCTTGGGTAAGAAGGCCATGGGGTTTTGCGCGCCTCTACCACTGGGATGAATTTCGTAGTGAAGGTGGGGACCAGTGCTATAACCTGTACTACCCATTTCAGCAATTTGTTGACCTTGTTCTACTTTTTGACCACGACGTACTAAAATACGGCTATTGTGGGCGTATAAGGTAACGCTACCATCAGGATGACGTAGTTTAACCAAATTGCCGTAACCCCCTGAATTCCAGCCCGCGCTAATAACTTCACCAGGGGCTGAAGCCATAATGGGTGTTCCCACTGGAGCAGCGATATCAATCCCCTTGTGCATTCTGCCCCAACGACGACCAAACCCAGAGGTAAGCACCCCTTTACTGGGCCAGATATGGCCTGTAAACTTCATGGGAGCATCAGGAAGATAGTCATCGGGGTTTGATATACCAGGGAGATCAGGTCCGACGGCAGTTCCTACAGGAATTTCAAAGGTGTTGTTGTAAACAGCGGGGTTACTGGGGGCAGCACTAATAAGTTGAGGCTTTGTGCTACTTAACCGTTCTTCGATCGCCTGTTGAGGAGAGGTTATTTCTTGGCGATCGCTTGCCCATTCAGAGTTTAACGCTTCCCCGACTACGGTTTTATTGGAGCGAGGTGATTTATCTACAGAAATCTCTGCATCTCGTTGTCCATAGTCTCGTTGTAAACTAACGATATCCGCTTTTAACTTCTCAGTATGAGATTGTTGAACCGTAGAAATTTGGATTTCCACTGGTTGAGTGGTTCGGCTAGAAATCAAGCTTCTTGGAGACTGAGTGGGTGAGGGAAATTCCTCAAACACAGAAGGCAAGGTATTTCTTGGTGTGGACTTACCTTGGGCGATCGCCTCTTTTTGAGGAATCATCAAGGTTTGATTGACCCGAATTAAATTAGCATTGGTAATGCCGTTGGCGCGAATTAATTCTTGGGTGGAAATCCCGTGACGACGGGCAATGCTGTTGAGGGTATCCCCTGGACGAACCTGATAACTTTTTTGCGTAACTCGTCTAATGGTAGGTTGGGGAACCACTGGATTCCTTGGCTGTATAAAGGAGGTTTGCTCAGGGGTTGTCACATCAATCCCTCGAGGCGTGTTTAACCTTTCCTCTTTTTCTGCGGGAATCACATTGAGGGGAATGGGTTGATCCGATTCAATCTTAGCGGTGGTTTGGGGTTGAAGAGAGGGAACCACAGGAAGGGGTGATTGCTCATTCTGCTCTAAGATTGACCCTTTCAGAGAAGCCAATTTTTCCTTATCGGCTTTAACCGTTTCAGTTTCTTGCTCATTTTCAAGGCTAAATACGGGAATCTCAATGGCTTGAGCTACTTCAACTTTTTTAACCTCTAGTACATCCGCTACTGTGCGTGGGTTAAGGGGTTGACTGACATCAGCAATGGTTTCCCCTTCCACCGCAGCTTTAGCGTCTTCGGTTTTTAGTTCCGCTAAACTATCTTGAAGACGCTTACGAGTTTTCCTAAGGTGATCCAGAGAGGTATTGACCGATTTTGTGCCTACATTTTTGTTTCGAGGCTTCGTTCCTGTAGAGCTTTTGGGGGTAATTTTATTAACTGAGTCTTTAACGGAGGGAATTTTTATAGTTTCTCCTGGCTCTAATTTAGCGGTCATAGCTAGATTGTTAATAGCAGCGATCGCCTCTGGTTTAACTTGATAGTTTTGGGCCAGTTGGGCAATGGTTTCTCCCATCTTTACTTTATGCTTTAAAGCCAACGGGGCGAGTTCATTAGCCCTTGTCTGGGAATTGGAGATATTAGGAAGACTCGGAATAGCTGTATCCGCCGTCACCGCATTAGCTGCCATTGCTGCTTTTTCTTGACTTAACAACATTCCGGTTGCGCCCATAGAAATAGCTAAGCCAATCATGGCCGCTGAACGACGAACGCGACTTTTTTCACTTGAGGCTAGTTTGTTTTGATCGTCTTCTGGAGAAGATGCTGCCTCTGGTTGGGTATAGTCTGCCAGACAAGAAGACATTGCTGTTATTTCGTTGAATTTACCTTTCAAGGACAACCTCCTACTGTGTGAACGAGCGATTTGGACTATCAAGAGTCTTTAGGGATGATTTTTTACCGAGTAGACCTATCAAAAATTAGTTGTAATTCAGATCGCCAATTAAGTCAATATACCTAGTCTGTATGTTATGAGAAATTAACTTGTTTTGCCTATTCTAAACAAATGTGAATTGATTGTAATCTACTCAGCAATTTTTAATTATTGTTGCAAGACGCGAGTTGGTTGACGATCCCAATCATCAAAAGGTTTCATCCCTTCTGTCTAGAACACTGATTCAAGGATTTTTATCCTTTGTAGCCATGATTTTTTATGGTTATCTTTAGCTTTGACCAAGAATGATAGAAATTTCTTATTAAAAATATGATCAAGATATTTACTTTTGTCTTGTTTAATGTAATTGGTCTAACTGTCTTAAGGCTTCAAATAAGCCAATGGCAACACTTACAGATAGATTTAGACTTCTGACTTGGGGATGAGGCATGGGAATATAGAGCATTTGATCGCATTTGTCCATGAAGGTAGGGGGAAGTCCTTCGGTTTCACTCCCAAACACTAACCAATCATCTTGTTTATATAGACAATCGCCGTAACACGATTTTCCCCTAACACTAAATCCCAGTAACCTACCCTTCTGTTGTTGATGATAGGTTTGAAATTGGCCTAAATCTAGATGATAATGGAGCTTGACGTGAGGCCAATAATCTAAGCCAGCCCGTTTGAGATAGCGATCGCTTAATTCAAAGCCCAATGGTCCAACTAGATGGAGTTCTGTATTAGTTGCAGCACAAGTTCTGGCGATATTTCCCGTATTTGGGGGAATCTGAGGGTTTACTAAAACAACTCTCGGCATAGTGATTGATAGTTTTTTTTTATAGATGATTGAGTGAGAAAGAATAATTAAATTTATTAAACGATTTTTTGATATTGATTGAAAAGATTTATCGATTAATCCCAAGAATTTAATCATTTTTTAAGCAACCAATAGTGTATCGCAGAGTTTATCTTCTAAAATTTTTTCTTGTTGGCTAATGGTTTCGATTTCTGCTGTGATAATTGAGGGAATATCAGGAGAAAGTTGATATTTTTTTAACCATTGTTGCGCTAAATTACCATTGCGTAAGATCTTTTTCACTGGGGACAGAAAACAACTAAATCCATTCTGTTTCGCGAATGATTCTACTTCTTGATACATTTGTTCGATCCAAGTTTTCGCTTCAATCTGACGACCATTTTGCCAATGATACAGTTGTGCGTCTAAACTGTGTTTAGCTGCTGCCATTTCGTTATCATGGGTCATTTCCAGGAGGGTATCAGGGGATAATTGACTACTATTGAGAGGATCAAGGGTGCGATCGTTGATTAATTGTAGAAGACGGGATTCTAATAAAGCAATTACCGATAATAAAGCGATGGGATCAGTAATTAAGTCGCAAATTCTCAATTCTAAGCGATTAAGATGGTAGGGTCGATTATTACCATTAGGACGTACCGATGTCCATAAATGACGCACATTTTGCATGGTTTTCAGGCGTAACTGTTCCTCTGTCCACTGGATAAAATGATTATGACTCTCAAAAAAGGGAACTGTTTGGGGGGTTTGAGGAAACATCTGCCAACGAGTGGAATGATACCCCGTTACCTGTCCATCCAAAAACGGAGAAGAAGCACTTAAAGCTAGATATAAAGGGGCTTCAACCCGCACTAAACGACAAGCCCGCATCAATAATTCTGGATCGCTGATACCAATGTTAATATGAACACTGGCGGTGACTACATCGGTACCATAGGTGTGTTCAATAAAGCTATGATAAGGATTAATGGGATCAGAACGATAAAATTGCTCACTATCCCCTAAAGAAAGGGTACTACCAGGAATAATAGTGTAATTGCCAATTTTTTTTAAATATTGTCTTAAATCTCGTCTGGGACGAAGTAAGGCGCAAAGGAGGCGATCATAACAGGACAGAGGTGCGGTAGTATATTCAACGTTACGACTATCGGGTTCTCGCACAAAACCGTTAAGATCCCTACTAATGCGATCGGACAATCCCACTATTTTTCCTTGGGATGTACCTGTGTACATTTCCACTTCAACGCCTTTACATAGTCGTGTCATAAGTCCTCTGATAGCTTGGCTGTTGTAGCCTTACATATCTATTATTAACGATTTTGACGGCTAAATGATCAATTATTTTTGTATTTTCTGTTATGGTTGTTTAAATTTTTGGCTTTTTTCTGGGCCAGTTAGGGGTGAATTTGTTAATAAGAATAAGGAACAGGGAACAGAGAAACCCAAACAGATAAAATATTTAAAGACTAATCAGACAAGGTATGTTGCTGAATCTGAGTTAATAGATCAAGAGGAGAATGAAAATAATATAAACATTGATAATTCTCCTAACATTATAGATCAGGGTAATTTTATTACTGGTCTTTGGCGTGGTTTTCATCAATCTGAGGGATTAAGGGTTTATTACGGTTATCAATTTCGTCCCGATGGTAGTTTTGTAGCTAGACATCGTATTTATCAAGATAGGGAAATTCTAGAGGATATCACCTGGCAAGGGGAATGGCAATTTAGAAATGATATTTTAAAAATAAAAGCATTTAATTCAAAGGATAAAAATCAACAAGCGACCCTTGAATTTAAGTTAACGGATACTTTCAAATTAGCTTATGAAACCGGATCTTTATCTGATGCTTATCAAGGAATTATTTTAAATAAACTTGGGTACTAATTAAATTGAGTGTGGGAGGGGTGGGGAGTGTGGGGGGAATTTTTATCGCTTCGCTCGAAGTCAGAAGTAGGAAGTCAGAAGTTCCTCGCTTCGCTTCGGCTCTATCGAACAGAAGTTTTTTATTGAGATTGTTAGTCTATTGATATGAAAACTGCTATAAACTTCCCCAGGAGATAGCCCCTCATTTGTCTGGCTGAAAACTGATAGCTGAATACTGACAATAAAGTTTCTCAATATCAAATCCTTCTTTTAAGCTGATGGCTGACCAGAGTCCCCGTGCCTCAATATTTGCTAAATTAAAAAAGAAGATAAAATAACCCCAACTGTCACTATTATGAGTGAGAATACAGGTAACAGAAACGACAATGACTGGATTAAACAGTTAGTCTTGATGGGCATTGGTACAACCTCACTAGCTGCTGAAAAATTAAAAGAAGTCAGTGAAGAATGGGTCAAAGAAGGTAAAATTAATCCAGATCAGGCCCAAGGTTTCGTTGACGATATCATGGATCAGATCAAAACTGGCCAAGGCAACTTTGAAAACAACATGGAACGTCAACTGCGTAATATGTTGCGAGACTTAGGGGTTCCCCGTCAAACCGAAATGGATGAGTTACGAGGAAGAATTGATCGCCTAGAAAGACAAGTTAGGGACTTAGAAAACAAATTATGGCGTTAAAGACAGCTAGTAAAGGAAAACAACGATCAATGCGCGAAATTCTTATTAGTTTCGGAATTATTGCTGCTTTTAGTTTATTGTTACTATTGAATTCTATTTTTGGTAACTCCAATAAACAAACGGCGATCGCTTCGGAAAATACCCCGGATATCACCCAAGATACGTTAATGGCCTTGAATATTGACAATAAGGAAATCACTGATATGGACTTAGAAAACGCCGTTACCACCGAGTCTGGCCTCAAATACATCGATATTAAGGAAGGGGACGGAGACAGTCCCGCAAAGGGACAGACAGTGACTGTACACTACACCGGAACCCTAGAAAATGGCAAAAAGTTCGATAGTTCCCGCGATCGCAACCAACCGTTTTCTTTTAAAATTGGTGTAGGACAAGTCATTAAAGGATGGGATGAAGGAGTCGCTTCTATGAAAGTTGGCGGTCAGCGTATTTTAATTATCCCTCCCGAATTAGGTTATGGTGCCAGAGGTGCTGGTGGTGTTATTCCTGGCAATGCAACTTTAATTTTTGATGTGGAATTATTAGGGGTTAAATAGTTAACGTTTGTTTGTATATCCCCCTTAAACCTGTTATTAGTTGTGTCAGTGGCCAGTTACTGGTCACTCATTATTATTAGAGATGTGGTGATAGCTTATGACAACATTAGCTAAATGGTCTATCGATGATTATCATCAGATGATTGAAACTGGTATTCTACGTGAACGTCATGTGGAATTATTAAGTGGGGAAATTGTTGAAATGAGCCCAGAAACCCCGATTCATTACACCACAGCTAAAAGAGGGTCAAGATATTTAGAAGAGTTGCTTGAGGGGAAAGCGGATGTGCGTTTTAATGGACCCATTACGTTAGGGAACTCCGAACCAGAACCTGACATTGCCATTGTTCGTCCTCCAGATTCATCTTACTACAACCGTCATCCTAGTCCTCAAGATATTTTCTGGATTGTAGAAGTAGCTAAAACAAGTTTGAAGAAAGATTTAGAAACGAAATTAGCCATTTATGCGACGGCTGAAATTCAAGAATATTGGATTGTCGATTTATCTACTCAGCAGATTCTTATCTTTAGAAATCCATGCGATGGAAAATACCTTGAAGAATCTACCATAGCAACAGGTATCATTACACCACTAGCTTTTTCTGAAGTACAAGTCTCTGTTGAGCAACTTTTACCGACTTAAAATAAAAAGATTAGGTAAGCCTTCAGCCGTCAGCGTTCGGCGTTCAGCTTTTAACAGCCCTTCGGGCGAGGCAGGAGGCAGAAGGGAAAGTTCCCTCACAAAGCAACCCTTGCTGCCTCGCGCCTTGTCCCTTGTAAACATTCGTTTAAACGAGAGTCACTTTCGATGTTAGGAATTCATAGTTTTAATATGAAATGGAAATAAGAATGCTATCAATATATTTTCTTCCTGCTCCCCTGCGATCTTTTCTAGCAAACATTTAGGAATTTCATATAAGCTGATGGCTGAGTGCTGATAGCCGAATGCTTACAAGATTAGCTGTTTTGACTCTGCATTAAAGCCACACCATGAGAGGTTCCTAAACGGGTTGCTCCTGCTTCGATTAAAGCATAAGCTTGTTCTAACGTTTTGATTCCTCCTGATGCTTTAATCCCCACTCTGCCTTCAGCTATATTATTAAGAAAACGCACATCAGAAACCTTTACCCCGCCAAACCATCCGCTACTGGTTTTAAGATAGTTTGCCCCTGCATCCATACAAATTTCTGCTGCTAAACGTTTCTCTGTATCTGTTAATAAATTTGTTTCTAAAATCACTTTAATGGTTTGTCCTGTGCTTTCACAAATGGCTGAAATTTCATTATAAATGGCTTCAGAATTTCCTGATTTTAATAACCCTAAATTAATCATAATATCCAGTTCTGTAGCCCCATTTTCTGTTGCTTCTTGGGCTTCATACAGTTTAACAGATGAAGTATTAGCCCCTGTGGGAAAGCCAATAACGGTACAGACGGCAATCTTTTGACCATGAAGTAATTTAACCGCTTGCGACACTGCATTAGGGTAAACACAAACCGTAGGAAAGCCAAAATATTGTGCTTCATTACAACATTGTTCTACATCTTCTGGAGTGGCAGTGGGTTTGAGTAAGGAATGATCAATATAGTCTGCAATATCAATAGTTACATCTTTTTCTATCATCTGAATTTTCCTTCATTCAAGTTTCTTTATGATAAATTTTAAAACGGAAAAAGTTCACTAATGTTAAAAGCTTTGTTTTTTTTTACTTTTAAAACTCAATCTCCTTTTAAAATAAGACTCCATAAATATCTCTTTTGCCTTTCCCATAGTAGTATAATTTCTAGAAATAAAAGTATTGCTTGCAAAATGTTAAGATAATGTCAACTTTTAAGGCACAATACAAGAGGAAAAACTTCGGTAAAAGTACAGAAAAAAAATGAAAAAATATAATTATCAATTATCAATTATCAATTATTAATTGATAACGATTTTAAGCTTTGTATTTTGGGAACTCACTCTTTACCAATTTCGTCAATATTTTCATAACAGGCTATTATAAAATCTACTTTGTGGAGACAAGCCATGAAATCATCAATTGTTGCTATTTTGGGACTACTCATTCCTTTTTTATTAACGCCTGAAGTCAAAGCAGCTAACCCCGATCATGTTGAACAACTACTATCCACCAGAGAATGTCAAGGTTGCGACTTATCAGGGGCTGATCTTAGGGCTGCTCATTTAATCGGTGTAGACCTCAGAGATGCTAACCTGAAAGGGGCTAATTTAACCGAAGCTAACCTCGAAGGGGCTGATCTCACAGGGGCAAACTTAGATGGGGCTAACCTCACTGCTTCTATGTTAACCAATGCTAGTCTTAATGATAGCATTCTTGACAACGTTAACCTCACTAAAGCGATGGTTTATGATGTTGATGTATCAGGTGCATCAATGATAGCTTTAATCATCGATGAAGCAGAGATCTTTCACAGTGGAATTAGTGTGGGAGGAGAGTCACCTGAATAGTTAATTAATCTGTCTTTGGTAGTTGTTTTATGGATCTTATCTCCTCCACATTTTCTTAATAGTTTATTGAAATTTTAGTTGATATAATTTGTTATTATAGAAATATTGTTAATAATTCTTTTATTCTATGACAGTTCAAGAAAATAAGGCAACGCAAGGATTAACTATCGGCTGTTTAAAACGGGTTCATCATATTGCTTTAAATGTTAAAAATATGAAGGCTTCTCGTTATTTCTATGGTGAAATTTTAGGACTTCATGAATTAACAGGAGATGAAGTTCCTAGCACCCTTAAAGATTTAGTAGCTCAAGGAAAAGTAGCTAATTTTGTTACCCCTGATGGACTGATATTAGATTTATTTTGGGAACCTGATTTATTACCTCCTCATGCTGATCCTAAACAACAATTTACACGAGCCAATCATTTAGCCTTTCATATCGATTCTAACTTATTTGATCACGCGGTAGAAGTGTTAAACAATCATCAAGTTCTAATTGATCACGGACCTGTTAGTCGTCCAACGGGTAGAGGCATTTATTTTTATGATCCCGATGGTTTTATGGTAGAAATACGTTGCGATCCTGTAAATTAATGACTATGAACTAAAAGTAGGTAAAAATACTGGGGCAATTTGTTCTGCGTCTGTCTAGTTTTGTCCTAATTTTTGTCAAGGGTTCTCTCTTTGAAGAACAAGCTAACTTACTTCATGATTTCCATTTATCTCCATTATTTTCCACTTATTTACATTAATTTCTATTTTTTTAAAACAAAAAACTTGATAATTTTTCATAAGTTCTATAAAATTTTGGATTGACATATAAATTTATAACTAATAATATTAATTTCATGATTTTATTATAAGGAAATTAGTTTCCTTAGCGCAGCAGAAATTAGTTCTTAATTAGGAGAAAAAAAGTGAATGCCGAAATCCCCACGAGTTTTGCCCCAAATATTAACCAGGTGCGGATCAATCTTAAAAAAGTTTCCTTCAATGCCTCGTTGCGGTAA
Source organism: Crocosphaera sp. (assembly GCA_030064955.1). GTDB lineage: Bacteria > Cyanobacteriota > Cyanobacteriia > Cyanobacteriales > Microcystaceae > Crocosphaera. The sequence goes on along the minus strand of JASJDW010000042.1, from coordinate 24 downwards.
ATAAATGGGAGTGGTCTGAACCGT
>JASJDW010000041.1 GCA_030064955.1 Crocosphaera sp. | reverse complement strand
GCATCGATGTTGAACAACGCCTGGTCTGCGCCGCCACTGAGGCTGTAGGTCAAGCCTGAGCCTTCTGAGTCATTGTCATCGCTGGTCTCAACATTGGTGACGGCTATTGTATTCTCGGCCACATTGACAATGGCTGTGTCACCGCCGCCATCACTGGTAATCGCCGGGGCAGTGTTTTCTGCCATATCAGTGACAGAAACGGTCAGGTCTTGAGTATCGGTCAACCCAGCCGAATCAGTAACAGTCACCTGAACTTCATAGGCATTATCCGCATTAGCATCGCCAGGATTTTCAAAGTCAGGTGCCGCATTAAAGGTGAGCACACCCGTATTGGCATCAATGGAGAACAGACTATTGTCCGTACCGCCGCCGTTATCGGTCGTGAAACTGTAGGTCAGACCCGCACCTTCAGCATCATTGTCATCATCGGTTTCAACATTGGTGACGGCTGTTGTATTCTCGGCCACATTGACCGTTGCCGTATCGCCGCCACCGTTGCTGGTAATGTTGGGGGCTGTATTGGTCAGAAATTCATCGACGATGGTAGCGAGGACGCTATTGTTGTCCGGGTCTAAATCAAATTCGTCACCATCAATTAACTGATAGTTTAAGATCTCTTCATCAGCATCGGCATCAATCAGTGGGACAGATACTAATGATGCGCTTGTGATTCCTCCAGGTAAGTTCACCGTACCGCCACTCCCATCTGGGAGGAAATCTATAGACAAGATATTTTCACTGGCTGCAAAATCGATCTCGAAATCAGTTCCCCCAACTGCACTACTTCCGGAAAAATCAAAGTCAATCGCCAGTCCAGCGGCCGCTGTGGGTTCAGTGAGAGTCAACGTGGCAATGTGTTGTGTTTGTTCGGGCTCTGACAGAATATCGGGCGCACCGGAAAAACTGACGATGGGAACAGTCACATCAGTGACGTTGACCGTGATGTCTTGGGTATCGCTCAAGCCACCAGAGTCGGTGACGGTAACCTGGACAAGATATTCATTATCGCCATCGGCAGACCCAGGAGCCTCAAAGTCAGGGGCACTCAGGAAACTGAGGACACCAGTGTTGGTGTCAAGGCTGAGCGACCCATTGTCAGTGCCACCCCCACCATTGGTGGTAAAGCTATAAGTCAGCCCTGCGCCTTCGGCATCAAAGTCATCGTCAGTTTCAACATTGGTCACCGCTGTTGTATTCTCAGCCACATTGACAATGGCTGTGTCACCGCCACCATCACTGGTAATTATCGGCGCAGTGTTTTCTGCCACATCAGTAACAGAGACGGTGATATCTTGGACATCGCTCAAGCCACCCGAATCAGTAACAGTCACTTGGAAGGCATAATCGTTATCGCCATCGGCATCGCCTGGTGTTTCAAAGTCGGGGGCGTTGTTGAAGGTGACTACACCCGTGTCAGAATCGATACTGAACAATGCCTGATCAGCACCGCTTGTGAGGCTGTAGGTCAGCCCTGCGCCTTCGGCATCAAAGTCATCGTCAGTTTCAACATTGGTGACGGCTGTGGTGTTCTCAGCGATCTCAATAGTTGCTGTATCGCCACTGCCATCGCTGGTGATTGTCGGGGCTACATTTGGCTCATCTTCAAAAATAAAGTCACCCTCATCAAGCTGATCGGGACGTACGCCGATGAGATTGGCTAATCGTTCGTTGTCATTCGGATCGCCGGGTTGATCTATGCGAATAACCGAACTTCTGAAACCCAGGGGGGCGATCTCCAGATCGTCGAAGGTAAGACCGCCTTCGAGCTGAATTTTATCGATCCCATCTTTGTAGTCGAGTACGGTATCAGTGCCATTCCCAGGTCTGAGTACAAATATGTCTGCCCCACTGCCCAAGCGTAGGAGATCGTCGTCTAGTCCCCCGTCGAGTCGATCATCATTCGCTCCCCCATTCAGGACATCGTTGCCGTCGCCACCATTGAGGTCGTCATTACCCTCACCCCCTGAAAGAACGTCAGTGCCAGCACCACCAAACAGCCAATCGTTATTGTTTCCACCAAACAAAAAATCGGTGCCGATGCCACCATCTAGCTTATCTTCTCCATCTCCCCCAAACAACAGATCCCTACCACTACCGCCGTCTAACAGATCGAAGCCGTCCAGACCATTGAGCTGATCGTTGCCACCTGACCCAAAAATTTGATCGTTCAAATTGGTTCCGGTCAGAATGTTATTGCCATTATCGCCATTAAGAATAACGCCATTGACTTCCGGGTCAAAAATTATATCAGACATTTTTTTATGTCCTCTAAACTACATTAATTAAGTATCAAATTTTTAAAATAAGGAGTTGGTGCAATTATAGAGCAGTCATGATGATTGTCAAGGGGATAGCCGAAATTTCTTTTCTAGGGATTGGGGATTAGGAATTAGGGACGAGGTTGTTTGATACAATTGAACAATAATACTCATCTATTTTCCTTTCTTGATGGATTCCAAAAACCCTTTCAAATGGCGACACTTTAAAGACGAAATCATTTTATTATCTCTATCCTTTAGGTGAACAAAACTTAATAAACGAAAAAAGTCTGAAAGGCAGTAATCATTGGCAACTGCTATATCTTATTTAGTCAGATAAATGACGATCAATTTTATCTAAATCTTGGGTTAACTGTTGATATTCATCGGATTGAAACCCAACGACAGATCGCACCCCTTCTAAGGTGGACATAATGTTTCTAGGGTCCATAAACATAACCTTACTACTGTCACTACTACCAATTTTAACCCCCATATCGAGATAGTTTTGAGCGAGTAAAAATTGTAAGGCTTCACGCGCATTGGGATCGGTTTTTAATTTTTCCGTTAAGATATCAATAGCTTTAGCGATCGCTTCTGCTTTTAGTATTTGTTGTTGACGTTCCGCTTCTGCTTGCAAAATCTCAGCTTTTTTCTGTGCTTCTGCTTCTAAAATTCTTGATTCTGCTTTACCTTGTGCTGAGTTTATGGCTGAGTCTCTTTGCCCTTCAGAGGTTAGAATAGCAGCCCGTTTTTTTCGTTCAGCAGCCATCTGTAATTCCATAGAATCTTGTACCGCTTTTGAGGGCATAATATCCCGTAATTCCACACGAGTTACTTTCACTCCCCAAGGATCAGTTGCTATATCTAGTTCTCGCAATAATATCTCATTAATTTCTGTTCTAGCTGTGAAGGTTTGGTCTAATTCTAGTTTGCCAATTTCTGAGCGAATTTGCGTTAACACTAGATTAACCATAGCAGATTGCAGGTTTTCTACTTTATAATAGGCTTTCTCCATATCCATAATTCGCCAGTAAACCACAGCATCAACGGTAATGGAAACATTATCTTTTGTAATACAAGATTGGGGAGGAATATCAATCACTTTTTCTCGTATGGTTTCTTTATAAACCACTCGATCAATGAAAGGGACAATAAAGTTTAGTCCGGGACTAAGTTTCTTATTATAGCTGCCTAGTCTCTCTATTAAATACTCATTTTTTTCATTAACAATTTTTACAGTTCCAAAAACAGTTGAACCCCCTAAAATTAGGATGACAAAAAAGAAAAACTGACCCATTTTAATAACTCCTTGATAATAATTTTTTTTAGTGTAACCAATAAAATTTAGGTTACTCTGATGAGCTAGGCAAAAATTCTGGTAAAACCACTAATGTGTTGCCTTTTCTACTAACAATATAGACTTTTTGACGAGGTAATATTGACATTTTATCATCGGCGCAAATGGCTTGCCAAGAATTACCTTCATATAATACTCTTCCTATTTTACCTGGTGGAATTTCTGTTAAGGTTTCCCCTTCTTGTGCATCACCAACCACCGAGTTTGATGCTTTTTTCTTGGGAACAAAACGTCTTGATCCTATAATTGAAATGGTTGATAAACTTAACCACAACATTACTTGTATGGGAAACGAAGGAATCACTAAAGCGATCGCGGCTACTACAATAGCACTAATTCCCATCATAAAAGCGACAAAAGCAACAGGAAAAATTGCTTCAGAAAAACACAAAATAGCACCTGCGATCAACCAAAGTAAGGCTGGACTTACCATAGTAACATAGCTAGAAGACATAACAAAATTAGACTGCTAAAATTTAAGCCTATACCAAGACAATTGATATCACTACCAATTTTTGTATTTACTCTCATCATAACTCTATTAACCAGAATAGGTTACACTAAAAAGTGAAAATTCAACTTTCTTAAGGAAAATTTAAAATGATTGATTTAAGTCTGTTATTTAGCCTTGCTAACTTTTATGCTTTGCCGTTTTGGTTGTTAATGGTTATTTTACCTAAATGGGGAGTAACTCAGAAAATTATCTCTTCTTATCTTCCTTTTATTCCTTTAGCGGTATTATACATTTATCTTTTTTTTGGTAGTCTTGATCCTGATTCTATCGAAGCATTTTCTAACCCAACATTGCCCATATTAGCCCAACTTTTTAGTCAAGAACCTGTGATGTTGACAGGGTGGATACATTTTATTATTTTAGATTTATTCACAGGCAGATATATTTATCTAGAAGGAAAAGAAAAGGGTATTTTTACTATTCATTCTTTGATACTCTGTTTATTAGCTGGTCCCATTGGTTTACTGAGTCATATTATCACTGCTTGGATACAATTAAAAGTATCTAACAAAGAAGAATTAGAAGTAACTGCAACTTAAAGTAGCTTCAATTAGTTGAGTGGTTTATGAGTTAGATATTAACTCGTAAACCAGAATAAACTAATCTATTTCAGAGGAACAAAATCGAAACCTGTTCTACTTTTTGATCCAGGAACAATGGTAATTAAAATAGAGCCTCCATTGCGATCGCCTGATGGTAAAAATTTAACGTTTTCTGCTGCTCCTTCAACAGAAAAATTAGAATTAGATAGACTTTTTTGAATAGTTTGGCGATCGCTATTTCCCTCTTCTAAAGCAGCTACAATAGCCATGGTTGCATCATAAGCAGCAGCGGTTCGCCAGTTAACATCTCCGCCCCATAACTGTCTAGCTTGGGCAATAAAACCATTCCCTCCTACGGCTTCAGGATGCCAAGGAACGGCTAACACCATCCCTTCTACGGTCTTTTGTCCTTCTTTTAAGGTTTCAAAGGTATAAAGGGCAGAACTTCCTAACAAGAATAAACGATTTTGATTGGCTTGAGAAATATTAATAGCAGCTTTAATATTATTGACTGTTGGAATTAATAATAAACTATCGACTCCTTGTTCCATTGCTTGAGAAACTTTGTTTAAAGAATTTAGACTTTTATCCGCTAAATCACAGTTGATTTCTATTACTTTACCCCCATCAGCAAAAATAGCTGACGTAAATTCTTCTTTTAAGGATAGACTATATTCAGCACTGGAGTCGAAACAGATAGCAACGTTAGATTTTTTTGCCGTATTAATGAGGTAACGAGACAGTTGATCAGCTTGGAAACGAATACTCGGAACTGTCCGAAAAATATAGTCCCCTAATGTGGATATTTTCTTGGCATCACTGGTGGGAGAAATCATCACTAATTGACCTTTTTGATACACAGGTCCAGCACCTAATGTAGCATCACTGGAATTATGGCCAATCACAGCTAAAATACTATTATCTTTTACAAAATTTTGGGCAACTTCTGCCGCAATTCCAGGATTATTATTATCGTTAGCAATGGTAACTTGTAGTAATTGTCCGTTAATTCCACCTTTTTCATTAACTTTTTCTTGTACTTGGGCAACCCCTCTTAAGATTTCTTTGGCAATGTTTAAATTACCCCCAATGGGAACCACCACAGCAATTTTTAAGGGGTTATTTATGGCTGCTTTAGCATTGTTTAAATAGATGAGGGTTTCCGGATCGTTAGGTTGGAGTTGTAGGGAGGTTTTAAATTGAGCGATCGCTTCCGAATAATTGCCCTCTTTAAAGGCGTTAATTCCTGCTTTTTTTTGGGGGGTACTATCAGAGGAGATTAATAATTCATCTCCTGTACTGACACTTGATTGACTATTAGTTGTTTGTGTTGGTGTTTTGCCATTGTTAATGATTATCTCTCTGTCTTGTTTTTGGGTAAAATACCAATAACCTCCTCCCAAAATGGCAGCCGTGATGATTAAAGATAGGATAAGAATAGGGGTTTCGTTTTTTTGCGTCATAGAATAATAAAAGTTACTGATTGCCCGTTAAGTTAAATTATAGCAGTTGAAACTTAAATTTACTTTCTTGACTTATTTTTCTTAAAATTTAGTATAATATAAAGTATCAGTTGTTGTTTGAATTAACTGGATTAACCTTTGGAAACTAACATTAATTTAACATCAAATTCTTCCCTTTCAACCCTCTCAATAAAATTAGACCAACTACGAGAGAGTTTACGTCCTGGACAACAACAATTAGGAAGTTGGGAAGGGGGGAAAATGGCCATTTCTGCGGTGCCTGGGGCGGGTAAATCCCATAGTCTTGCGGTAGCTGCTGCTATGATGATCGCCCGTTATCAACTCCATCCTAGAAACCAGTTAATTATTGTTACTTATACCCGTTCGGCTGCTGCTGGAATTAAAGCCAAAATTAAGGAACGTTTGAAGGACTTAAAGATACCTCAAACTGGATTTATGGTACAAACTTTACACGGTTTAGCCCTCAATATTGCCAGTCGTCATCCTGACTTATCTCAACTCAATTTAGACACATCAACTGTTATTATTCCTACTCCTAGTCATCGAGTTATTCGTACTGCTGTTGAAAAGTGGATTATTCGTAATCCTCGTCGTTATCAAATACTCTTAGAAGGAGGTGAATTTGATGGAGAAGAAACTGAAAGGTTACGTCGTCAATCGGTATTAAGAACGGAAGTTTTACCTAAGCTTGCTCATACCATTATTCGAGAAGCAAAAAGTTCAGGATTAACTCCAGGAAAAGTTTGGGAATTAAGTCATTATGCCCAGGATAATTATAATATTTTAGCCATTGGTGCAGGTTTATATGAACAGTATCAAACTGTTATGCGATCGCTAGATTTTATTGATTATGATGATATGATTTTAGGTGCTTTAACTGTTTTAAACAACTTACAAGTTAGACAATTATGGCAACAACAAATTTTTGCAGTTTTTGAAGATGAAGCACAAGATTCTAGTCCTCTACAAGAGCGACTTATTTCGGCTTTAGCTACCAAAGAAAATCACTGTAATTTAATTCGAGTAGGGGATCCGAATCAAGCCATTAATTCTACTTTCACCCCTGCTGATACTGTTTATTTTAACTGGTTTTGTGAGCAGTGCAAAGACCACAACAAATTAGCAGAAATGACCCAAGCAGGACGCAGTAGTCAAATTATTATTGAAGCAGCTAACTTTGTTTTAAAATGGGTTAATGAGCAGTGGAAAATTGAAGCTAAAAAACAACAAGAAAAATTATTAAAATCTGATGTTGACGAAGAGAAAAAAGAAATCATTCCTTTTCGCTTACAAACCATTGAACCTGTAAGTAAAAATGATCCTCAACCTGATGCAAACCCTGATTGTGTTGGGGAAGGATTAGAATTGTATCGTCCTGATGATATTTATCATACCGTTGACTTAATTCGTCAAAAAATCATTGAATTACTAACCAAAAATCCCCACCATAATGCTGCTATTTTAGTCAGAGAAAATCGTCAAGGACGTTTCTTAGCTGAAAACTTAAAAGAATTACCCAAAAAACATAACATTAGAGTTTATGAAGTCGGAGAATCAGAAAGATTTTCCCAGATTCCTTATGAAATTTTAACCCTGTTACAATTTATGGATCGACCCCATTCTCCCGACTATCTAAAAAATGCCTTAGAAATATTAGAAAAACGGGATTTAATTCCTTCCCAAGATTTCAATGCTTTATCAACTTATCCCGAAAATTTCTTGTATCCCAGTCCTCTTATTTCTGAGCCAAAAAAACCAGTTTTAGAAGCGCGACGTTATTGTTGTAATCTACTACAAGCTAAATTAGAATTACCCGATTATCAACTCATTCCCTTCTTAGGAATGACCTTAAAATATACTGGTGCAGAATTAGCAACGGTTCAGAAACTGTCTGAGAGAATTACTCAAGAATTAATTGGTAAATTTTCTGTAAAAAATGTCTTAACTGTCCTCAGAGAAATGATTAATTCAGAACAATTTGAAGGGATAGAAGAAGATAGCGAAGAACGTTATACAAGGGCAAATCAAGTTACCATTATTACTATGCACAAATCTAAAGGGTTAGACTGGGATTATGTCTTTCTTCCCTTCCTTCATGAAGACGTTTTACCTGGTAGTCCTTGGGTTCCAACCTCTGCACAATTTTTAGGTAAGTTTACTTTAGCAGAAGTATCTCGCGCCCAAATTCGCGCTGCGGTTCATCATCAATATATTAACAGAGAAAGTTCCTTAACGATTCCTAACCCAGAAGATGCTTGGGAAGAAGCGCAACAACTCAAAAAAGCAGAAGAATATCGCTTACTTTATGTAGCAATGACTCGTGCAAAACGTCTTTTATGGATGTCTGCGGCCAAAGAAGGCCCCTTTCGTTGGAGTATTTTTAAAGCAGATGGAACCATTAATTTACAACCAAAAATCCCTTGTCCTGTTTTCCCTATTTTAACTGCTCAATTTCCTAATTCTGTCATGGAATATTTATTTTGATTTTGAACTTTTTTCTAGAAAATTAACTACAATAATTAAAAAACCGAAACAACAAATATGTTACTTTTACAATTTAGCACCTCCCATTACTGTCGCAAAGCAAGGTTAGCATTAGGATATAAAAAAATCCCCTATCAAGTAGAAAACTTGACCCCAGGATTACATATTTTCAAGCTAAAACCCCTCACCGGGTTAACCACCGTTCCCGTTTTAATGCCTCAAAAAATAGGACAACCCGAAGCAATAGCGGACTCAACTCGTATTTTTAACTACCTCGAAACCTATCAAAACGATCCCCCCTTAATGTTATCTAATCCCACTCAACAAACTCAAGCTTTACTGTTAGAAGACTGGTTAGATGAAAGTATTGGAACAGCAACCCGTTTTGTCTATTATCATTATCGTGCAGGGGAAGGAAAATCTATCGATCCCTCCTTGTCTAGTCAACTGGTGATCAATATTGTCCGTCGTCAATACGGTATTACCCCCGCAACCGTTGAATTAGCCCAAAAACGCCTAGAAACCGCTATGACTGTGTTATCGGACTGGAAAAACCAACCTTATTTAGTAGGCGATCGCTTGAGTATAGCAGACATCGCAGCAGCAGCCTTACTCAGTCCTCTAGCATTAATTCCCTATTATCGTCAAGCCTATCCTTGGTTATTCGAGAAAATTGTTACCATTCATAATATCTGTGGGGAACCCTTGCCCCCAGGTTTGTCTGCATAGGAGATATAATTATGGTCTATTCCTCACTTTGTCGGGTCATTCCCCTCAGTTTAGCCTTACCAATGATGTTTTTAGAGGTTGGGGTCACTTTACCCCCACCAGAGGACATTCCTGAAGAAGTGTTGCGAAGCGAAATTATTACCGAAGGGCGATCGCCTGTAAATGGGGAACCTCTCAGCGCAGCAGAATACGCTGAAATAAAAGAAAAATTGGACCAAAGTCCCTATACTCCCGAAATTGACTCAAAATTGCAAAATCTTATCTTTTTACTAAAAATTCGTAAAATGCTCAAAACCTTTGTTCCTGTACCCATCATCCCTTGATCCTTATCACAGTTATCTTTGAGAAATTTCACGGTAGGGAATAAACAAAACACCTATAACAGTCTTTGAGATCAAAAAAGATCATAAGTTTAGTTTGTATAGGGAAATTACCGTGAAAATTTCAATTAATTTAGGAATCATCTTACAGGTTAGTGCAGTATTCGCCATTGCTTTCATTTTATTAGGAGATAAAGTTTTACCTAAATCTGTCGGAAAGGTGAGTACCAATACAAGAGAGACTATCCATAAAACAGTAACTCAATTTATTGCGGAGGAAAGAGAAGAATATAAAAATTTAAAAGGAGATAAAGAAAAAGGAACCGTTAAAGTTAAATTTAACAAAACAGGTCAATTTTTTGATCGCGCTGTAGAAGCAGCAGAAAAACAAACCAATGCAACCAATTAATCAGTCAGTAAATTCAAGCAAGAAAATTTTTTCTGTTGAGATTGTTAGTTTAAAACTAATCTAGGGAATCTTAGAGAAGAGGGATAACCAACCTGTCACCGTTATCGGGTGAAGATCCATCGCCTCAAAGACCATTGACTTAACGCTTGAAAGGGAGTTTACTGTGTCAACTCATAAAATACTCGTCATTGATGATAGTAAAGTGATCCGGATGCGGGTTAAAGATATGTTGCCAGAAGGCAACTTTAAAGTTCTTGAAGCCAAAGATGGTGTTGAAGGATACAATCTCATCCGTAGCGAAAAACCTAACCTAATCATGTTAGATTTCCTTCTCCCAAAAATGAGTGGTTGGGATGTGTATCAGGAAGTGCAAAAAGAATATGATCTCAAAAAAATTCCCCTTGTCTTGATGTCAGGGAGAAAAGAAGAAGTAGTCGAAAAACTAAATGAACCCTTTGAATATTTTTCTTTTATCGAAAAACCCTTTGAAAAAAAGCAGTTACTTGAGGCCATTAAAGATGCCATGGCCAAAGCTAGAAAGCATCCTAAACCTCAAGAAGTAGCAGGATCAACCCCTCAACCTACAGGAGATTTAAGCGATACCTCTGCTATGGCCCAAGAAATCATTTCTCTCCGTGAAAAAGTCGATACCATGCAAGGGGAAATTGATCTACTCAAGAAACAACTGAGACAAGTTTTAGGTTTCCTCAGACAGAAAGGGTAAAGATCGAAATAATATCCCCTTGCTACTCTTAATTAGCAAGGGTTGATTGTTATTGACTTATCCTTTCATTGTCAAAGGATTAACCTTAGATGGATCGTTTATAATTGTGTATTGATAATTGTCAAGTATGGCTATTAATTCGTAGGGTTGATTAATAAGATAATCGGGTTCTTGTTTTGCCAAAGCTTCACCAGAGTTAAAACCCCAAGTTACGCCCACACATTTAACATCACTTTTTTTAGCAGAATTAATATCTCTCGTTTCATCACCAATATACATCACTTCATGGGGACGTAGTTGTTTCTCTTTGAGTAATTTTTTAATAATTTTATGTTTACCAAATAAAGTCGTTCCTGCATAAATAAAATCAAAAAATTGCTCGAGTTCATGATTTTTTAGAAAACAAACCACATTCTCTTCAGCATTAGAGGTTATAATTCCTAAGCGATAGCCTTGACTGTTTAATTGTTTAAGACAATCAGGAATATTCTTGATTGGTTCAAGTTCTTTAATTTTATGGGTTAATTCAGACTTGACTCGCTTTAAAACAAATGGTATTTTAAACAGAGAAATTTCTGATTGTTTGATTAGATCCCTTGCGCTCAAATCCTTCAGTTTTTCCTGTTCTTGTTCATTAACAGGTTTATAACCAAATTCCTCTGATAAACGATTCGCAATTTCAACAAACGCATCATAAGTGTCAGCGAGAGTCCCATCAAAATCAAAAATAATTACTTTGAGTGCCATTTTTTTGCGGGTTAACAACGAAGAGTAAGAGTGGTAAGAGAAATTTCTGTTGTGAAAATAGCTATCATTCTAAATAATGTAGAATAGATAGTCGTACAATGTCACTTTGTTTGGCTAGGACAAAAGAGTGAATAGACACACAGACTCATAAGGAACAAAACAAGTCTTGACCTGTGGCCGTAGTATGATGATCCAATTTCCCTATTCTTCTAGGTTAGCACGAGCATTCCGTTGCCACATCGTCGGTTTAATTCTCCTTAATGCAGAGGCCGGAAATTTTTGGTGCCATTTTTCTTCAGTCATCTGGGCTAATTCTTCTAGTTTTGGGGCAATATTGCCAGAATAAGGTTGAAAATCTTGAATATCAGTTGTTTGAGAAAATCGCTGATTCCAGGGACAGACTTCTTGACAAATATCACAACCGGCCACCCATCCTTGTAAATGATCAGCAATATCTTTAGGAAGATTTTCGCCTCGATTTTCGATAGTATGGTAAGCAATACAACGATTAGCATCCACCACAAAGGGACGGGCGATCGCATCGGTAGGACAAGCGTCTAAACATCGGGTACAAGTCCCACAATGTTCTGTATGGGGTTTATCAGGAATTAAGTCTAAATTGGTTAAAATTTCCCCTAAAAATACCCAACTCCCATATTCTCTAGTGATAACGTTACTATTTTTAGCGATCCAACCGATCCCCGATCGCATCGCCCAAACTTTATCTTGAATGGGTCCAGTATCAACATAATAACGGGTTTTGATACTATCGTCTTGATTTTCTAACCATTGACTCAAAGCTTTGAGCTTTTTTTGCATAACTTTATGGTAATCTCTTCCCCATCCATAACGAGAAATTTTACCGTGTTTTTTATCTTCAGACTGTTCATGAGGGGTATAATAATTAAGCGCAAGAGAAATAACCGATTGAACCTCTGACATACATTGACGAATATTGAACCGTTTCGGGTTATTCATCCAGGCCATATCTGCTTGATAACCTAATGCTAACCAAGCTTGAAGATGATTAACTGCATCATCTTGATATTCGCTATCAACTTTAGCAATACCCACCTTATGAAAGCCAATTTCAAGAGCTTTTTCTTTGATTTTTGTTGTTAATTCTTGCATATCACTAATTAACTATTCCAGAATTTTTCAGAAATAGAATCGATATTATAGCAATTCCCATACTTGTGAGGTACAAACTCTTCTAGTTTTAGGAGTTAGGAGTTCGGGAGTTTAGGAGTCAGGAGTTGAATTTTAGGTGTATCTCATGAGTTCGGGAAACGCTATATCTTTCATAAATAAATTGCTTCTTTCATTATTGCATCTCGAATAAAATAATGTAAAGATTTAGTAGTAACTATATCAACTTTTCGATTTAAAAGTTTTTCTAAATCCTCAATTAGACCCATTGGAAACCAGGGAGAAATTTGAGATAAATCATAATCAATCAAAAAATCGATATCACTATTTTCTGTCTCTTCTCCCCTGACAACAGACCCAAAAACCCTAACATTAAAAGCCCCATGTTTAGCAGCTAACTTTAAAATATCCTCCCTTTTTTCTTCTAACAATTGTTGCAATAACACGGTTAATCCCCTCAATTTTGTATTAAACGATGTTTTACCATCTTTCCGTGACTGGTTAACTTAAATTCAACCCCACGCCAAATAACGGTTCTTTGAGTAAACGCTAACCCCCAAAAGATTAAACCCACTGCATCACGGAAAGGTAATAGATACAAAGTCTTAATCGTTTCCTTGTCTTGCATGGTTTGGGCTACCATCATAGCGGTTATCATTCTAATAATAATAGTGGCCACTAATACGCCTAATCCAATAATATCCCACCGCAATAAAGCGAAAATTAGCGCAAAGGGAATCGAACGAATTAAAATAGTAGAAATAAAAGCACCAGGTCTAGCTAAATAGGTATTTTGATCCCAATACACCTGATGACTCCACCAATTTTTCCAACTAGCTAAGTCTACCACCACATCGATTAGATAGGGAAGAAGTACCATTTTTTGTCCCGATGTCCATACCCGTCGTCCAATTTCGTAATCTTCTACTAAATAATCTGCTAAACTTTCTAAACCCCCTAATCTCTCCAACGTTGAACGACGAATGGCAATGGATGGCCCTAAACAGGAATTAGAAGCCCCTGTTACCTCTGCAAACATGACACTGGGCATAAAGTCAGCATTCATGGTCAAAAGTTCCATTTTTTCGTACCAACTGTCTGCTTTGGTCACTTTAAAGGGAGTACAAACACAACCCACATCGGGGTTAGCCAAGGGCTTAACTATAGTGCTAATATAATCGGGCTGTAAATGGGTGTCACTATCGCTAATGATAATAATATCGTGAGCGGCTGCTTGAATCGCTCCTAAGAGATTATTAACCTTGCCGTTTGCCCCTGCTTCGACGGTACTAATGACCACAGAAATGCGATCACTACCAAATTCAGCTTGAATGCCTTTAATAATGGGATAGGCTGGATCTTGGGGATCTTGAACCGAGTAAATAACTTGATAGTTGGGATAATCTTGGGTGGCGATGGTTCTTAGGTTGCGTTTAAGATTCTTTTCTAAACCCCTTACTGGTTTTAAAACAGAAACTGGAGGGGTAAAGGGATTATTTTGAAGCGTATCGTTTTGCCGATCTTTTCGAGATCCCTTAAAGAATCGTTTAACCGTCACTACCGTTAATAAAGAAAAAATTGATCCCCCCAAAACTGGCAATAAAACCGCCAATTGTAAAGCATTAACAATATTTAACTGCAATTTTTCTTTTCCTCACACACTAACTTGATTGTTACTTTAAGATATTTTCGTTTTACTTACCACCAATTAAGGGGGGCATTATGCCCCCTTTTCTCATGGCTGTTTTTCCCTATGTCTACGATACGCTGCAATGAGTTCCTTAAACAACAATTTAACCAACTTATCCCCTACACGGGCTTTACCCCATTGCTTGAGCGAGTTATTACCTGGCTGGTCAGGGTCAATTTTTCCATCCTCAGTTAACTTGGCCTGAATATCATTAAGATAGCGATCGTACAATTCCTTGACCCGTGGCTGAGGATTTTTCGGGGGTGACATGGCCATCGTCCGCTTAGCCCACAGATACAACTGAATCCTGGCCAAAACCGAACCCGTCACGATGTGTCCCTTTTTCTTCCCAGATTCCCAAGGCTTCACCGCTTTCCCTAAGCAAGCATGGAACCGATTCAAACCCACTCGCTTAGTGATAGGCTTCCCACTTTTCCCGAACTTGCGAGGCTTAATCTTCCTTAATTCCCTACCATTGGTATCTAAGAACTGCTCAAACGGATGTACTTGACAAAGGATGATCGTGCGATCATATATACCAAGGTTAAAACAATCGAAAGCATCATTATAGAAAGCATATTTAGGGTTAGCTAAAAAAGCCTTAAACGCCTTTCTAATCTCAATCCTACGCTGTTTAAGTCTAACAATTTGTTGGCTTAGTTTGACTAACTGGGGACTAAACCCGTGATTTTGTACAGTGCCAATGGACATTTTAACAATTCTTAACCAATGTTCTCGCCATTTGGGGTTTTGATTACTGCTACTAATAAATAACCAGATACCGTCTACTTTGTCTGAACTTTGACTTTTACTATTTTTTGCTTCTGGAAATTCCGTATGAAGCAAGTTCCTAGCACGGTTAACCAGTGGCTTCAACTCACGGTTAATCCGTTCATGTTCTAAAAATAACTGATAGGTTGCATGAATCTCAGGACATTTCAAAGAAACGAAAGCAGACAGGTTATTAATATTAAGCCATCCGCAATAAGCCAAAGCTGTAGCGTCGTGATAATCATCCTTATAGTCCCATCCACAAAGCTTACGATAAGGAACTAAGCTCCTGTTACTAATAAACCGAACTTCCTTACCCGCATCTAGCAAAGTGTTAAGCCATAGTTTAGAGTAATTACCCGTGGGTTCCATGATAAAAATGTCCCCCAAACTTATTAACTTTTCAAGGTGCGTCAAATTGGTTTCTATCTCATAAAAACAAGCTTGATCATAAAAATCAGTCGCCTTAGTTATGGGATATTCGAGATAGTCATCAAAACATCAAAACTCATCGGTACTGCTACGCATTTGTAGCAACCGACATCTAAGCCTACAATGATTTGATTGTCCATTCTTTTCTAACATGATCAGGGCATACTTTTGACCCTTTTAATCCCTAGCGTCTTTTAATGCCCAAAGCCCGAAACGGCTGATTAGTTTAGAAGACAGAAGAGTTAAAAGGATCATGGGGATAGCGTCTATTAAAAAAGAAAGACAGAAACGTCTATTTATTGTGAAAGACAGAATTATCCCCAGATGGGAAAGGGTAGCGAACCCCCTCCATTCCCCCTACTCCTAAGAGTAGGTAGGATGCAGAAAGTTAACTATTTAAGAAGGGACGTAAGAAAGGGTTAAAAATCAATAATAGAATCCTCATTTTTATCATCAGTTTGATTGTATTTCTCAGGGTAAAGAATGCGGTC
>JASJDW010000335.1 GCA_030064955.1 Crocosphaera sp. | reverse complement strand
CTGACTCCTAAAACTAGAAAATTGTGTACCTCACAAGTATGAGAACTGCTATAACCTTACCTGATGATTAAAAAAATATATTGTATAATTAAAAAATAGATAAATTTTGACAATAAAAATGGAAAATATTTATAAATTACCCTTAATTTTAGAACCCCAACCCGAAGGAGGTTATACCATAATTTGTCCTTTAATTCCTAACTTAATTACAGAAGCAGATAACTTAGAAGAAGTCATTCCCAATGTATCTGATGCATTAGCAGCATTAATAGAAACTTATGAAGATTTAAACCAAGCTTTACCCCCTGCATTGCAACCTTTAATTCCCGATAATACCCTGTGGACAGAAACATTAATCCCAGTTAATTCTACCGTAAAAGCAAAGTGAAATATCGAGAGATAGCTAAGAAATTAAAAAAATTAAGATGTCAAGAAATTCCCAGACGGGGTGGAGGTTCTCATCGTAAATGGTATAATCCAGAAAGTAACAGTATTGTTGCAATTCCTGACTGGGGAAACAAAGATTTAAAACTAGGAACTTTACGTCAAATTATTCGACAACTTGATTTAGATTGGGAAGAGTTTAAAAATAAATAGCAGCCTAGTTTCAATTGAAATAGTTGATTAAGACGGATTATTATTTTCTTGTTATAATTTAGAGCATTGCAGTCTAACTCTCACTTTACTTTAAGAACTAAGCAATGAAAAAGAAATATGTTTATTGGCAAGATTATGATATGTGGTTAGGATATCTAGAAGAATATCCTGATTACTGGACACAAGGGGAAACTGAAGAAAAATTAAAAGAAAACTTACTTGATATTTATCATAAGTTAACCGGTAATAATCTTAGTAATATTCGTAAAGTTGCAGAACTTGAAGTGTCGTGATAAGAACTACTACATATTACCCGAAACTAAAACTTGATTAACAGTTAAATCTAACTCAGAAAATAAACGAGATACTAATTTATCCGATAAATTATAAACCGTTTCTTCGTATAAACCTTCTTCTAACAAAAGAATCGTAATTGTCTCATTTTTTGGATCAACAATCCAATATTCATCAACCCCTAAAGCTGCATATTCTGAACGTTTATAACGATAATCTCGCGTTACAGATTCAGGACTAACAATTTCTACAATCAATAAAGGAGGAATTTGAAAAATAGCCGATTCATCTAATAATTCTGAAGCAGCTTCTTTCGTAGTTATAAAAACATCAGGTAAGCGAGATTTTCGCCATCCTGTTCTTACTCCTGCATCTCGAAAACAAATTAAAGGTAAAGCTTTTTTTTGAATTAATTGATCAAAAGTCATTTCTAAAAACTTAGCTAATAGAAAATGTCTAACCGTAGGAGGATTCATCAATACTAACTTTCCATCAACTAATTCGTAATGATTGTCTGATTGATAATTATATTGACAATAATCTTCAAAACTGTAGATTTTTTCTGATACTTGAATCATGGTGATTACTAAATATTTGGATAAAATTAAAGTTAACTGTGAGGGGAGGAGTAAGGAGGTAAAACCTCTACAACTCCTCACGAATACAATAACCAAGGAAACTTACCGACACCCCACTGAAAATACAAAATAGTTGCTATGATAAATAACAAAACAAAACTAATCATACAAATATAGTCCGTTTGGGTTAAAATTGATTCGTGTAAATAGGTTCTTTTTGAACTACCAGAAAATGCTTTTGATTGTAACACCACTTCTAATTTTTGTGATTTAGCCATCGCGTTTAAAATTAAGGGAACGGCGATAGTTGCATAAACAGTTACTTTTTTAATAATTCCCATTTTTTCTAATGCTAAACCCCGTAATCTTTGCGCTTCTAAAATTCCTTGTATTTCTTCTAATAATAAAGGAAAAAATCGTAACGTTGATGAAAAAATAAAGACAATTTTGTAAGGAATGTTTGCTTTTACCATTCCCACAACCATATCATTAATATCAGTAGTAAAAATCCCCAGTGGAATAATTAAAACCATTGTTAACGTCTTAAAAACAATATTTAATCCATACACAATTCCTTCTTGATTCATGGTTAAACCACCAATCCAGAACCAATCTTTAGGAACAGAAAAAACAGGAGTCAATGTTTCCGTATTGAGTAATGTTTGTACCTGAGAAACATTAAAAAATCCCATGACAATTACTATCAAAAGATAGAAAGGAATCATTACCTTGAAAACCGTGCTAAGGTATTCTAGTTTTACCCCTGCAAAAACACAAGCAGTTCCAACAATCAAAGTTAAAATACCGCCAGTAACTGGACTTTCCCAGACAAACGCAATGATAGTAATAACTGCCATCATTAATAACTTTGTCCGAAAATCTATACGGGTAAAAATAGAATTTTTATCAACCGTTTCAAATTTCATCATAATAGAAACACTCCGCTACTTCATTCGGGGTTAATAAAGGATAATTTTCATGGTTTAATTGACTTAATGTTTGAGATAATAAAACTGCTTGAGGAGGGGTTAAATAGGTGGATTCTAATAGATCTGTTTTATGGTAAGCTTCCCTAATAGGCGCATCTAATAATACTGTACCTTTCCCCATAATAATAACTCGTTCTGCATAGTCTGGCATTAAATATAAATGGTGAGTAATAACAATAATGGTTTTACCCATTTCATGCAGTTGACGACTCACCTCTAAAATAGCGCGAGAACCCTTATAATCTTGTCCTGTCGTGGGTTCATCAAAGATAATAATATCGGGTTCCATCGCTAAAATAGCAGCAATAATAATTCTAGCGCGATCGCCTTTTGGTAAAGATAAAGGATGGTCTTTTTTTTGTTCTAATAATCCCATTTCTTCTAAAGTTTGATTAACTTTTTCTTGTATTTTTTTCTGCTCATATCCCACATTATTTAAAGCAAAAGCGACTTCTTCTTCTACTGTCATACTAAAGATTTGATTATCAGGGTTTTGTGCAACATAACCGATAGATTTTGCTAAGTCACTGACGGATAAAACTTTTGTATCTTTTTCTTTTATTTTGACTGTTCCTTGCGTGGGTTGTAACAAGTTCAAAAAATGTTTAACTAAGGTACTTTTTCCTGCACCATTTTGTCCAATAATTAAACAATATTCTCCCTCATAAATATTGAGAGAAACCCCATGTAATGCTTTGGTTCCATCTTCATAAATATGGGTTAGCTTTTCTGTTGATAATAAAGGATTTTGAGCCTCTCTGTAAGGAACCTTTTTAAATTCCAATTTAGGGGAACTATTAGCTATATTTTCTAATTGATTCAACCCCTTTATTCCTTCTTCTAAGGTAACAGGTATGTTCGGTATAGTAAACCCTCTTTTTTTAATTTCATAGAAGGTTTTTGCAACTTGAGGAGGTCTTAGATCATGGTCTTTTAATAAATCAATTTCTGAGTAAATTTCGTGAGGTTTTCCTGTAGCTATAATTTCGCCTTCAGAGAGTAGAATTAAGCGATCGCTAAACTCAGCCATTTCTTCGGCTGCATGGGATACCATAACAATTGTTACCCCCAATGCTTTGTTTAATTCCTTGACCGTCGAAAACACTTCCATTGTCCCAATGGGATCGAGTTGGGAGGTAGGTTCATCTAATATTAATAAACGAGGTTGCAGGGCCAAAGCAGCAGCGATCGCTAACCGTTGTTTTTGTCCTCCCGATAATTCTTGAGGGTGTTTATGTTCCGTTCCTTCTAATCTTACTGCTTCTAAAACATGGGGAATACGACTAAAAATTTCCTCTCGATCAACACATAAATTTTCTAAAGCAAAAGCGATCTCATTTTCAACAGATGTTGAAATTAATTGAGTTTCTGGATCTTCAAAAACAGCCCCTACATAACCAGCTAAATGACTAACAGGATGTTTTAACGTATCCAAACCAGCAACGGTAACATACCCAAAAAAACGACCTCCATAAAACTGTGGAACAATACCATTTAACGTTAAACAAAGTGTTGTTTTTCCTGCCCCAGTTGCTCCAATAATTCCTAAAAATTCCCCTTCATAAACCTCTAAAGAAATATTCCTAAGAGCAGGTTGTTTTGAATTAGGATAAAAATAAGAAACTTTGTCTAAACTAGCAATAATCTCCATTATTTTTTCAGCCATCAGTTTTTACTTATAAATTAATAGATCTTTAAGGGTAGGCAAAATAGTTTATTTTATTAACTAATAAATCTTTCCTCCTGCCTTCTGCCTCCTTCAATAAATAGCTGCTTGAGGTTTCATAATACCAATTGCCCGTAGTCCAGAAATAACACGAACTCCAATAAATGCCCCCACTAAGGCACGAACTAAATTTTCTAATGGCATAATCGGGATTAAAAAGATCCACACCTCTTCAGGCCAATTAAACATAGTATAAGTGATGACGCTTATACTAAGATGACAGACTCCAGCAACTGTCCAACTGCCTAAAAATAAACCTGACCAAACAAATCGTAAATTTTGACTATTGATCCATCGTGCAAATAAAGTCCGAGTGGGTAGTATAAACAATAGTAACGCCGACCAATCAATAAAAGAACCTTTAATAATTACACTAAGAGAAACCCCATTATTCATGGCACGAGAAGTATAAAGATAAAAAGCAACAACAAAGAAAATGGTCAAAATAAACCACCAATATTTTCGCTGTTTCCCAATTACCATACAACCTGCTGTAAAACTAGCAATCATCGCCCCAAAAATAGACACTGGAGGAATACCTGCTGTATGAGGGGCTAAAAATACCCCCATAAGGGTTCCGATCCCACTAGCTAAGGCACCCCCCACAGGGCCTAAAACCCAGCCGAGAAGGGGAAAAATCCCTTGACTCAAGGGGAAAATACCACCAGAACCAATGGTAATCGAAAAAGGAATGAACGCTAGTACCGTGACTACCGCAGACATTACCACAATATAATCTAAAGGAGTTCCATCTAGAGAGGCACTTCCCAAAGACTTAACTTCTCGTTGTTCGCCGAAGGGTTCTCTTATCATAAGTAAGTATGAATGACTTAATCGGGATGGCAGGATTTGAACCTACGACATCCTGCTCCCAAAGCAGGCGCGCTACCAAGCTGCGCTACATCCCGTTACGCTTCCTAAACTATTATAACCCAAACTGTCCCTAATCAGGATACCAAAACATCCCTTTAATTCCTTCAGGATCTAGGACAAACCCCAAACGACGGTAAAAATCAACCACATGAGGATCGGCAAAGAGAGTAATATTGCTAATATCCTCGTTTCTTAACTGACGAATCATATACTTCATCATCCCTTTTCCGAGTCCCTTACTTTGGTATCGAGGATGAATCACCACATCCCATATTGTGGCATTGAAGGCATGATCAGACGTGGCACGAGCAAACCCAATTAAACGCTTGCGGTTTCCTTTGACTTCCCATGCTGACACTACCATAAAACTGTAGGTTAGTGCGCGTTTAACTTTCCGTAGGGGACGACGGGCCCAACCTACCGCATCGCATAATTCTTCGAGTTCATAGAGATCGATTTCTCGTTCTCTGGTAAAAAAGATGCGCGTTTGACTATCAGCATAGCCTTTTAGATTGACCTGTTCCCCTTTAAACTGGGACTTGTGGTCAGTGTTTGATATATCTGTATTATTAAACAATCGTTTCCAAAAAACCATTAGATTGAAAGAGACAACCCCTATTTAGTTACGTATTCTCTCACAAAATTGAGCAAAGGGTTGGGTGTGGGCCAATACTACTTGCAATACTAGTCGGTTAAGGGAGTGTGAGGAGTGTGGGAGGGGTGGGAAGTGTAGGAGGCATTAACAATTTAACGTTTAATCTATGCAACTGAAAACTGCTGTCATTGGGATACTTTGGTGTTGTTGTATGATAATTTTAGTTATTTAAAGTTTCAGTATTCATGAAGCCAAGGGTTTTTATCGGTTCATCGGTTGTTAGATTATTATGTAGATAAACTTAAAGAGGAAGGTTTTTTAGAAAAAAATCTTAGTAGTATTTCAATGAATAAAAAAGGTCAAGACTATTTAGTTAAAAAGAAATTAATCTAACCAAATAAAAAAATGTCAATTAATCGAATTAGAATTAGTAAAGATAAAGCAGAATTAGTACAATCTCTTGTGGATTTTAATGGAGGAATTGGACCCTTTCAAACCTATGCGGATGTCATAACATTTGCAGCTACATTAGGGGCAAAATATAATAAGCGTCTTCCTCTTAATATTATCTCAAAAGAACCTGCACCTATTAGCTTAGAAATTTTTGTTTCTAGGGGATACGATACCGTGATAAAATTGTTGGCGATCACTGAAACAAATGATCCTAATATTCTTTCTGTTTATGATGCAGAAGCGGAAAATAAACGAGTACAAATTTTTGAAGAATATGCTAAGCTGTTAAGCATTTAAACCACGTTAACAGAATTTCCTTTATTTTTAAGTTTACGATTCCATTTAATAATAAGTTCTCCTTCGTTTAAGAGTCTATGTAATAAAAACTCTAACTCTTCAATTGATTTGAAAAGACGATTAGCAATATACTCTTTGGAAGAATGCCAAACCAATTCAATTAAATTGTAATCTGGACTATATTCAGGAAGAAACTCTAAATGTATGTTGGGCATTTCTGCTTCTATTTTCTTTAATATCTCTTCCTTTTTATGAAAGCTGGCATTATCTAAAATGATAATAATCTTTTCTCCTCTCTCCTGAAAATCTTCTGCTTTATTTCCTTTTTCTACCCATTCATTCACTAACTCTTTATAGAAGCCTTTTATGACTTGATAAAAATTGTCTGAATCTCCTTTTTTGATGAATTCGACCCATCTCTTCTTATCTGAATATCTTAATCCTCCCATCACGTTAACCCTTCCATTTCTTCTATCCCCTCTCACTTTTTTTCTCGTTCCCTTCTTACTCCAGTTTTTTCTTCTTGTCACCCTTAAACTGAATCCACTTTCGTCCCAAAACCATAACTGTAGCTTTTCAGGTGTCTTTTTCGTAATTCTTATATACTCTTTTAATTTCTTTTTAAATGCTTTTCTTTTTTTCTTGTCCCATTTATTTTCTAGGCTATACTTTGCCCAAATGTAAACGTACTTTTTTCTATCTAATATCCTCCTAACTTGTGACCCACTTAATTGTATTCCTGTCTTTTCTTCTAAGTAAGTAGCTAACCTTTTTCCTGTCCATCTTCCAAATTCATAGCCTAGCTATTTTGGTTCTTTATCCACTGTTTCTAATAATAATTCTATATATTCTGGAGTAGCTTTTTTGTGATTTCCTTCCATTCTTTTATCTTTTAAACTTTCCAAATTATCGGCATCCCCGTGAACACACCAATAGGATACTTTCTTTTTTCCGCACCCCAGAAATTTAGCGATCGCCTCCTGGGTTTTTCCATCATCTAACAACAGTAGGATTAAAATCCTTTCCCTGATTTCAGCATTTTCTTCCTCTTTCAGAGCTTTCTGTAATTTTTCTTTTTGCTCCGGCTTCAGATATCCTTTCGCTGGCATATTTCAGTATTTTCGTTTTTTCCTGTTTCTATTATACGTCATTTGAATGCTTAACAGCTTAA
>JASJDW010000045.1 GCA_030064955.1 Crocosphaera sp. | reverse complement strand
ACCTTTAAGCCGTGCAGTAGGCGATCTCACTAATGAAGCTAGACTAATCAACAATATAGGTTTAGTCTATTCAGACTTAGGAGAGAAACAGCAGGCACTGGACTACTTTCAACAGGCTTTACCTTTAAGGCGTGCAGTAGGCGATCGCTCAGGAGAAGCGGTAACATTAGATAATATCGGCTCTTTACTGCAAGGGCAAAACCAACCCCAATTAGCCATTATTTTCTATAAACAATCGGTTAATGTTTATGAAACCCTTAGAGATGATATTAAAGGACTGTCTGAAGAATTGCAGCAACTTTATACTGAAAGCGTAGCAGATACCTATCGTCGTTTAGCGGATCTCCTGCTACAACAAGATCGCATTCTTGAAGCTCAAAGGGTATTAGATTTATTAAAAGTACAAGAATTAGATGATTATTTGCGAGGGGTGAGCAGAAATAATAATACAGAACAAGGGGTTCCTAAACTTCCCCAAGAACGGCAAATTGAAGAAGGAATTGAAAACATTTTGGTTAAAGCCATTGATATTGGGCAAGAAATTAATCAATTACAACAACAGAATAGAGAACTGACGGAACAACAAGAACAACGCCTCGCTCAATTATGGGAGCAACAAGAACAAATTGTAGATGAATTTAACCAATTTATCGAAAGTGATGAAGTATTAGCGTTAATTGACCAACTCAAACCTACCTTCCGAAAAGCAGATTTAGTTAATGATTTAGAAGAATTAATCGGTTTACAAGATAATCTGAAAAACCTTAAACAAAATGCCGTTCTTATCTATCCTTTAATTCTGGAAAATCGCATCGAAATTATTTTAACAACCGCAGATTCTCCCCCTATTCGTCATACGGTTCAAGTGGGAAAAGAAGAACTAAGACAAACTATTTTTGATTTCCGACAAGCATTACAAAGTCCCTCCCTCGATGCTAAGCAATCTGGCAAAAAACTTTATCAATGGTTAATTGAACCCTTAGAAAAAGACTTAGAAAAAGCAGAAGCCAAAACAATTATTTATGCTCCTGATGGACAATTACTTTATATTCCTTTAGCAGCGTTATACGATGGAAAACAATGGTTAGTAGAACGCTACCGAATTAATCATATTACCGCCACCTCTTTAACCGATCTTAATACCCAACCTTCACGTTAAATCGACGTATTAGCAACCTGAGTTCGATGTAAGCAAAAGCAATAAATTCCTAAAAAAAAAGGAGCATCTTAGGAAAAATAAACATAGCAATTCAAGCCAGTTATTCTTAAAAAATACTGGCTAAAATCAAGTTAATTGATTAAGTGATTATTTCAAAATAGGAAACTTTCAGAAGGAATTAAAGTGCTAGGAAGTAAAGAATTTTCTTCATCGAATAGATTAAGAGATGGCTTCTTCTCTTGATGTGTATAGGCGATTAAACCAGCAATTATATTAACCATAAAGTTCACAACACTTCTATGTCTTGAATGAGAAATTTGAGAAATATTTTTTAACTGATCATTAACCGTTTCAATTAACGAACGTTTTCTCAACATGATTTTATCAATCATAGGTAGCAAACGATTTTTCATATTTTTTCTAAAAGGAGTAATGAACTTAATTCCTTTATCAAAAAGCTCCTGAAATAAAGGAGAAGAAATGTAACCTTTGTCACCATATAATTTCCCAAAAAGTTCCTGAACTAAATCTTTAACTGGGACTCTATCATCTACATTACCTGGAGTTACTTGGAAAGACAAAAGTTCGCCTTTATCATTAATAATCAAATGAAGCTTAAAGCCGAAAAACCAGCCAATTGAGCTTTTTACCCAGTTCGCTAATCCTTCAAAAACTTTGTTTCTCGTTGCTCTAAAGTTAGAACAAATTGGAAGTCTTGTGGAATCAATAAAACTTATTCCTGTTACCTCACCTTTCCTTGTATTTAGATAAAAAATAAGAGGCATTAAAGCTGAGGGTATTAATTCCACAAACCTATTATAACTAACTAAATTTGGAAATTCTGATTGACAATTTTTAAAAATGTGTTTAAGGTAATAATTTTTAAAATTTCGATAACCTGAAGAATGGAAATAGACGACTATTGTAGCAACTTCACTTAAACATAAGCGAGATTCTTTTTTCCTTTGTACAATCTTGTTAGGGAGAAGATAAGACTCAAAAATTGGAGCAAACACTTGACAAAAATCATCAATTTTACAAAATAAAGTTTCTATTTCCATCATTGTAAATCTTCTATTTTTACAGAAAAATTATATAATTTAGCGAGAAATTTAGCTAGAGATATTCTGGCTGATTTTTTATGTCTCAGAATTTGTTTGGCCAAATCTATGGCTTGGGATAAGTCTTGACTTGTTTTTGTCACAGAATCAATTTTTAGCTGACTTGATTCTGTTCCATTTTCAACTGGCTGTTTACTTGAATTAGCAACATATTCATCTTGGGGGGATTTTGAATTAGTATCAAATTCAAGTAAGGAATCTTTATCCCATTTTTGTGCAATTTCATGTAATTTTGGAGCAAATACTTTTGGAATCCTGATTTTACAAGTTTCATTATGGTTCCAGATCGATTTTCTTCCAGCATTCTCTCTCGTACCTCCCCAATTGGGACTTCTATTCTTCTCCTGATTCATAGCCACCCTTCTCTCTAAAATGAATTAGTCACATAATCAACATTTTACCTTGATTCTGTTTCCAATTCAGGTGATTCTCATTAATCAACAGTAATTGAGAAGCTCCAAAGAACCGAAAATGCCTGTAATCCTCTCAGTGACTAAATTATAGCCGATTATCTTATATCGAACTCAGGTTAGTAGTATTGAGATTGAAGCCATTACCGAAGGCGTTCCCGAAGATGTTATTAACCGTCTTAGTCACCCTTATTATTGGGCCCCTTTTATTTTAATTGGTAATGGGCTTTAATGAAGTCAGGAGTTAAGGAGTCAGGAGTTAAGGAGTTAAGGAGTCAGGAGTCAGGAGTCAGAAGTATTATGGTTAGGACGTTTATAAAATTGCAAAACATTGTAGGGCGATGCACTCCCCACCTTACGATAATGTCATAATCTTTTTTTGTACTGCTATAGACAATTTCAAAGGAGGTGCAAGATCTCAGTATGTCTGATTTAGAACAAGCGATCGCAGAATATGAAACTGCAATTAATTGTCTTACAAACCCTCCAGAAATGACAACGGAGACAACAGAAGAAACACCAATAGAAACTAAGGTTTTAAATCTATTAAATGCCCGCGATCGCCTTCAAATTGCTCTAACACAAGTTCCTTCAATTTCTAATGATAACCTCACCAAAATTCAAAAGTTAGATAGTATTATTCAAGAAACCAAAAATAAAAATGCGATCGCTCCCATATTAACAACATTGCGTCCAATATTTAACCCTGATACAACAGCATGGTGGTGGTTTCTTGAGTCGGTTCAACCAGAGTCCAAATTGAAAAAATGGAATTGGTTCTTTAAAATAGCTTCTATTACTAACATAACGGTAAGGCCTACTTCAATGTCAAATTCAGAAATTTTTATTTCCTATGCTTGGAAAGGTGATAGTGAAGCGATCGCAGATGCTTTAGAAAAAACTTTTCAACAGAAAGATATTAAGATTATTCGAGATAAAACTAACTTGGGTTATAAGGGTTTAATCCGTAAATTTATGCAACAAATCGGCCAGGGAAAATTCGTTATTATTGTCATTAGTGATAAATATCTCAAGTCTAAAAATTGTATGTTTGAACTGTTAGAAATTGCAAAAAATGGAAATTTTTATAACAGAATTTTTCCCATTGTATTGCCTGATGCTAATATTTATGACGCAGTTGAGAGATTACAGTATGTCAATTACTGGGATGAAAAAATAGAAAATTTGAATCAAGCAATCAAGAACGTTAAAGAAGTTACCAATTTACAAGGAATTACCGAGGAAATTAATCTTTATAGAGATATTAGAAATAAAATTTCTCAGTTAACTGATACACTCCAAAATATGAATACTTTAACAGTTGACGAACACCTTAATACTGACTTTAATCCTATTATTACAGCAATTGAAAAACAACTCAATCAAGAAAATACTAGATTAGAAGATGTTGAAAAAAAAAAGCAATAGCTTTTTTACTTAAAATTTTCAATAAACCAGAGAATTTTGGACAGAAAGTGAGGATACGATTGTTAATTTTACTGTCACTGATTCTGGGATTTTTAGGTTTACGACTATCTTTTTCCACTGTTTCGACTTGGTATATGAATTGGGGTTGGGAACATTATAAAAAAGGGGATTTGAGTCGTGCTAAAGAAAATTATCAACGAGCATTGTCTCTTAATTCCAATAATATTGAGATAAACTTTCGATTAGGCTTGCTTTATGAAAATTTACAACAGTTTAAATCAGCCGAGACTCAATATCTTTTAGCTATGCAAGGAGGAAATCAAACAGCTATTAATAATCTTGCTCGTCTTTATATTCTTAACAAAAATAATGCTGCTGCTGTCTCTTTAATCAATAATGCTAGAGCGAGATTTGACACTTTTTCACTTGATACTGAATATGCGTTACTCAAAAATTTAGGTTGGGCGCGATTCAATCAAGAGGCGTATGATGAAGCAAGATTTCATCTTGATCAAGCATTTAATCTGTTGCCAAAAACTTCCTCAGATAACCAAAATAGAGCAGATATTTATTGTTTACTAGCACAAGTTCAAGAAAAACAGGGAGAAGATGCTATGGAAAATTGGAACCAATGTAATGCTAAAGCAAATTCCATATATCCTGAAGAAGATCAATGGCGACGACTTGCACAACAACGCATCAAAAAAATGTTGACTGAGAAATCATCACAACCATGATTAAAAACCAACGCAAATCTATAAAATTATTGTTTTTAACTACCCTAATGTTAGGGTTAGTAACCCCTGTACAAGCACAAATTGCTACAATTGATAGTATAAATCCCCAAACAGGTCAAGTATTACTCAAGCGTGAAGAATGGTCTGATTTTCGTCCTGTTAGTGCAGGAAGTGAGCTTAATGAAGGTGATCAAATTTACCCCAGTCAAGGGGTTCAAGTAAAATTAGTTTGCCCTAATCTTACCAAGCAACCGGTTATTCCTGGTGTTCCCTCTGGTATAAAAACCATTTGTCCCACTTGGGAAATTAGAATAGAGAACGCTCCCTCACGATCAGAGGAATGGATTATTTATTGATAGCACAAGTCAAAGAAAAACAGGGAGAAGATACTAAGGAAAATTGGAACCAATGTAATGCTAAAGCAAATTCTATATATGCTGCATGATTAAAAACCAACGCAAATGTATAAAATTATTATTTTTAACTAGCCTAATGTTAGGGTTAGTAGCTCCTGTACAAGCACAAATTGCCACAATTGATAGTATAAATCCCCAAACAGGTCAAGTATTACTCAAGCGTGAAGAATGGTCTGATTTTCGTCCTGTTAGTGCAGGAAGTGAGCTTAACGAAGGTGATCAAATTTATCCCAGTCAAGGGGTTCAAGTAAAATTAGTTTGTCCCGATCGCACCCAACAACCTGTTATTCCTGGTATTCCCTCTGGTATTAAAACCATTTGTCCCACTTGGGAAATTAGAATATCGAAAGCTCCACCACCACCTGGAATTTTAGGGGGATTTGATTCTTCTATTCCCTATATTATCTCCCCTCGCCATACTTTACTATTGACTCATCAACCACTTCTGCGTTGGAATGCTGTTCCCCAGGCAACAAGCTA
Organism: Crocosphaera sp.; assembly: GCA_030064955.1. Taxonomy (GTDB): domain Bacteria; phylum Cyanobacteriota; class Cyanobacteriia; order Cyanobacteriales; family Microcystaceae; genus Crocosphaera. Next base: position 10,102 of record JASJDW010000045.1, on the reverse strand, counting down.
CACTGTTCAGGTAATGAATGGCCAAAACACAATTTGGAAAGCAGAAGTTCAACAGCCACAAGTTGCTTATCCTGAACATCCCCCTTTAACACCTGGCATAACCTATTCACTCAAAATCACCACAAATAGTGGACAATCTTCACAACAAGATAGTGAATCTAACTTAGGATTTATCATACTTCGTCCTGCTGAAGCTCAAATTATTAATGATGAAGTTGCTAAGATTAAACAAGGAGAATTTAGTCCTTTAACAACAGCGTTATTACTAGCAGATTTGTACCGTAATTACACTTTACCAGTATCTAGTATTGAAGCTTACGGTTTAACTTCTGAACAAGCTAGAAGCTATCATTTAACCTCTGAAGCTATTACTACTTTAATACCTTTAACCGAGCAAAAAGAGCCATCTCCCATCTTTTATCGTATCCTTGGAGAACTTTACTGGCAATCTGGATTGGTTGATCTCACCATTGAACATTACTTACAAGCAATTGAAATAGCTAAGTCTCCAGAATTTCTCGAAGAAAAAACCCTAGCTCAATTTGGGTTAGGAGAAGTTTATACAGCGATTAATAATATTGAACAAGCTATTATTTTTTATGAACAAGCTCGCCAAGGATATATTGAATTAGGAGATACAAAACGGATAAATTTTTTGGAGCGAAGACTAGAAACTCTTGAATCAAGGTGAAATGCAATCCGCTCAATCACTTAACGTTAAAATTCCTACTGTAAATCCATCTTCCCCTGCTTCCTCTGCTCACCTTATCTTAATGTATGGTATTCAACAGGATTTCAAATGTCCTAACCATAATACGTAATGCTATAACGAATAATATTAATAATCCTCTTAATCCTTCTGCCTTCTGCCTCCTGCCTTTTGTCTAAGATTGTCCGTTTAATTATGCCAACCTACTTATTAGGAACTAACCGATCCTACCACTGATATAATCTTTCGTTTTCTGGGCTTCTGGATTAGAAAAAATAGCTTCGGTTTCTCCAAATTCGATCATTTCTCCTAGATACATAAAGGCAATATAATCAGAAATTCTAGCCGCTTGCTGCATACTATGGGTGACAATAATCATGGTCACTTTTTCTTGTAAGTGACTGATTAATTCTTCAATACTCCTAGTAGCAATGGGATCAAGGGCAGAAGTAGGTTCATCTAATAAAATGACTTCTGGATCGGTTACTAAAGCCCTAGCAATACATAACCGTTGTTGTTGACCCCCTGATAAGTCATAGGCTGATTTATGAAGACGATCTTTTACCTCATCCCATAAGGCAGCATCCTGTAAAGCTTTTTCTACTTTTTCATCCAAAATACTTCTATTTTTTTCCCCTCTAACCCTTAACCCATAAACCACATTTTCATAAATTGACTTAGGAAAAGGGTTCGGTTTTTGAAAGACCATACTCACCCGCATTCTGACTTCAATGGGATCAACTTTTGGGCTTAAAATATTCAACGAATCTAAGCGTATTTCCCCTTCATAACGGTTGTTGGGATAGAGATCATGTAAACGATTAAAACACCTTAATAACGTTGTTTTACCACAGCCAGACGGACCAATTAAAGCGGTTACTTTTTGCTGAGGAATGATGAAATTGACGTTTTTAATGGCGTGAAAATCTCCATAGTAAAAACTAAAGTTTTTAACTTCTACTTTCGGATTATTGATGTCTAAATGATGAGAATTATTTGAAAAGTGGTCTACCATTTGATTCCTTGACGTAAACGATAACGTAAATAAATTGCAATTCCATTAATGCCTAAAGTCATCATTAATAAAACCGTTCCTGCTGCTGCTGCATTAACTTGAAACTCTTGTTCAGGACGAGATACCCAGGTAAACATTTGAATGGGCAACACCGTGAAAGGAGCATTTAACCAGGCAAAAAATCGTTGAAAATTGAAAAAAGGAAAGGTCATTTCAAAGGGAAGATATGGAAAATTACTGTTAAATGGCGACTCTGGTAAAAAGGCAATAAACGTTAATGCACCAATCGTAATTAAAGGAGCCGTTTGACCAATAGCACGAGCTAAACCGATAATAATTCCTGTTAAAATACTGCCAGAAGAATAGGGTAAAATGTGATCCCAAATGGTTTGCCATTTCGTTGCCCCAACCGCATAAGAAGCTTCTCTTAAACTAATAGGAATGGCTCGAATGGCTTCACGGGTTGTGACGATAACCACAGGCAAAATTAACAAAGCCAAGGTTAATCCTGCGGTTAAAACGCTTTGTCCTAAGTGGAATTGATAGACGAATAATCCTAATGCTAATAAACCATAAACAATGGAGGGAACACCGGCTAAATTAGTAACATTAATTTCAATAATAGCTGATAGCCAATTTTTGCGAGCATACTCTTCTAAATAAATACCTGAAGCAATGCCAAGGGGAATCGCAACACAGGCCGTTACAAACATAACAAGACTGGTGCCTACCCAAGCTGAAAGAATGCCCGCTTGTCCTGCTTTACGACTAGGAAAGGAAATGAAAAATTGTGGCGTTAAACGGGGTAAACCTTCGATAAATATTTGTAAAACCAATCCTAATAAAATGAAAATTGCTACGATAATAATCAGTAAGCCTAAAATTGCAAAGCAACTATCAATTAGTTTACGCTTAGAGATATCTTTGACTAAATTTTCCTGGGACATAGACTAAAAAGTTAATAAATTTCTCGATAACGCTTAGCTAGAAAGTAACCAATGATATTTAAAATTAATGTCATCACTACTAACGTTAAACCAGCAGCAAAAATAGTTTGATATTCAATGGTTCCGTGGGGCAAATCCCCTAAACTAACTTGAGCAATATAAGCGGTAATGGTTGCTCCTTGTTCTAAAGGATTAATCGTTAATTGGGGTAATAAACCCGATGCAATAGCCACAATCATTGTCTCCCCAACTGCACGGGAAGCACCTAAAATATATGCAGCCCCAATACCAGAAATGGCCGCAGGAAAGACAACATTTAAGGCAGTTTGTAGACGGGTTGCTCCCATAGCATAAGAACCCTCTTTTAAGACCACAGGAACTGCTCTCATAGCATCTTCACAAATTGAACTAACTAAAGGTAAAATCATTAATCCCATGACTAAACCACCGCTTAACATATTAAACGTTGGTAGATTAGTAAATACTTTTTGTAGCAAAGGAGTGACTACTAATAAGGCAAAATAACCATAAACAACCGTAGGAATGGCTGCTAATAATTCTAAAATGGGTTTAACCCATTCTCTCAATTGTGATGAAGCGAATTCACTTAGATAAATAGCCACAATTGTTCCTAAGGGTATGGCTACTAATAACGCAACAGTTGAGGTGACAAACGTTCCTGAAAGAAGGGGTAAAATGCCGTAATGTTTGTCATTAAATAGAGGAGTCCATTGCGTATCTGTCAAAAAATTAAAGATAGGGACTTGTTGAAAAAAAGACCAAGATTCTGTTACTAGAATGTATAAAATTCCAAAAGTTGTCCCTACTGAAGATAAAGCAGCAAGAAAAAGAGCAAACTCTATAATACCTTCTCGAATATTACGAAAAGAATAATTAAAAATTTGCCCATTACTATTATCTTTAGACAAAGGTTGTGTCATAACGAAGTTATAAATCAGAAGTTGTTTTTGTCATAAGTTCTTTGCCTCGGGTCAAAAACTTCTTACTTTGAAAAGTTCAGTTTTCAACCCGATTATCTCGACAACTTAGCGAATAGCTTGAGCTAATTTTTGTTTATGTGCCTGATAATCTGTGCGAGGAATAGAACGAACTTCTTTAACCAGTTCTGGTGCGCTATCTAAATAGTATTCTACGAACTCTTTAACAGCAGGATTCGTTTTTGCCGCTTCAAGATTAACGTAGATAAAGATAGGACGCGCTAAGGGTGTATAAGTTCCATCACTTACAGTTTGAGAAGAAGGCGCAACCCCATTTATTTTCAAAGCTTTGAGCTTATTTTTGTTTTCTTCGTAGTAAGTATAGCCAAAGTAAGCTAATGCTTGTTTATCATTAGCCACCCCTTGAACTAATACGTTATCATCTTCGCTAGGGGTATAATCAGTCCGACTATCTCCTGAGTTACCAACAATTTCATCGGTAAAATAATCAAAGGTTCCTGAGTCAGCACCGGGTCCATAAAGCTTTAATGGAGCATTGGGCCAACTAGAATTTACTTGATTCCATGTAGTAATTTTATTGGTGGCAGCGGGTTCCCACATCTTTTTAAGTTCTGCTGTTGTAATATCGTTTAAAGGATTCTCTTTACTAACTACAACGGTAATGGCATCATAAGCAACCGGAATTTCCATATATTTAACGCCAGCTTCTGCACACATTTCCTTCTCGCTATCTTTGATGGGTCTAGAAGCATTGGAAATGTGGGTCTTTACCGCTTCATTTTTAGAACAGAACTTTTTGAAACCGCCACCGGTTCCAGAAATACCAACGGTTACTTGAACGGCACCTCGTTTTTTATTCTGAAACTCCTCAGCCACCGCTTCAGTGATAGGATAAACGGTACTAGAACCATCAACTTTAATAACTGCACGACCTTGAGAGTTAACAGGAATATTGCTCAAGTTAACTAAGAATAAGCCTAATGCAAATGCACCAGCAAAAAGCCAACCATTTACTTTAACGTTCATAGCTAATTATTTCCTAATGGTTTAATTTTTTATTGTTTAAGTGTAAACCCGATCTATTATTCCAATAAAAACATAAATTAGAGTTAAAAAATAGTAAAAAATAGATTAACTTTACTAAAACTTATTGTAACTTTAACCTAATTTTAGCTTAACGATTATTTTTTGTCTAAAACTGTATCGATTGTCAAAAAAATACCGAATTTATGTTTATTATCTAAAGAGGAATTTTGAGGTTTTGGAAAAATGACATTATTTAGACCAATTTATAATCTATTATTAAAATTTCGTTTTTTATTTCGACCCATGTTTTTTCTTTCCCTCATATTTCATATTGGGTTTTTAAGTTTACCTCTTCCTTCTTCTTCCAACTTGCAACAAGAAAAGACAGAAGAAATTGAAGAAAAAGTAGAAATTACTCGTTTAATTCCCCCCTCTTTTCCCTCTCCTCAACCCTCTCTAACAACCCCTAAAACACCCCCCAAAGTTAAATCGACTCCTACACCAAAACCGATTCAAAGTCCCCCAAAAGTAAGACAAACCCCTCGACAAATACCGAGAATAACTTCACCTTCTCCCACTCCCCAACCGACACCAACTCCTCAGAAACCTCCTACTCCAAAACAAACACCAATACCAACTCCTACACCCACTTTAACACCGTCACCAACTCCTACACTGACACCAACACCAACTCCTACAATTAATCAAGAATTAATAGAACAAGATGTTAATAATATAGATAATCAGAATGAAGTTGCTTCAGAAGCAGGTTCTAGTTTATTAGAAGAATTAAGACCAAGAATTTTAAAACGTTTGGAAAAAAGTAGTAATGATTTAGAAGCAATGGAACAATATATTGATACATTACCTATACAATTTATTCGAGAAGAACATATCCCTTTCTTTTTAACAGCAGAAAACCAACTAAAGTCAGGAACATTAGGTTTTTTAACCATTCCTCAAACCAGTCCTTATGGTGCTTATTTTGATTACATTGAACCTGTCGTTAAAAATGAATTAGGATTTGAAATTAATCAATTAGAAGAACAATACGGCGATTCTTTATTATATGAAGCAAAAAATTCCTCTGATATTACTTTTTATATGAGTATTGTAAAATTAAAAGGAAGTGGGGCTTTATTGGTTTTATGGATTGATAATCCTCAAAGTTCTCAATAAATTTTATTCCTCATTTTCTACTACAATTGCTAAAGAAACTTGCTCTTTACCGATGACTTTTAATTCACTTAAAATTTCCATAACTTTTTTATAAGAAACTTTTTTATCAGCCATTAATAAAACTTTTTCATTCTTTTGCTTTACTAAATATTGTTGAACAATTATTTTTAATTCCTCGAATGTTTCTATTTTTTGTTCGTATTCATTAATGGTAAAACTGCCATCAAATTTTAGAGTAATTATCAAGTTTTTAGTCGGTTCACCTATTGGTATTTCTGTTCCTTTATCATTGCCAGGTAAATCAACTTTAACCCCTTGAGGACTGGTGGTTAAATTCATAGAAACTAAGATAAAAAAAGCTAATACCGACATCATTACATTTAACATCGGTATCAAATTAATACTGGGAATTGATTGTTGATGTTGTTGATTTTTAAAACGCATTTTCTTGATTTATTTTTCTTTATCAATAGCTAAAAAAACTTGTTGATCGCTAATTTTACTAAGTTTGTTCAAAAACTGGGAAATATCTTGATAAGATAATTCTTGATCAGCTTTGATAATAACTTCTCCTGATGGATTTTTATCTAAAAACTCAGAGACATTTTGAAGCATTTTATCTTCATCAACCATTTGCTCACCAATAAATAACTTTTTATCTTTGTCTAGTCCAATAATTAATGAGGGTTGATTATTTTGTTGTTTTTCAGGTTGACTATCACCCTGTATTCCAGGAAGATTAATATTATTTAAGATTTGGTTAGTTAAAGTCATAGAGGTGATAATGAAAAACAGTAACACTGACATTAATACATCAATCATTGGCACTAAATTCACTTCAGGAACAGAAGAAGAGCGTTGTTGTTTAAACTTCATTTTTTATTGATAATTATCGATATTAACGTAAGCATTCAGCCGTCAGTATTCAGCGTTCAGCTTTTGAATAAACCTGAGTTTGATATGAAGGAATTGCTAGACAACTTACTCGAACTCAGAAGTCTCAAATTCTCATTGTCTCGTTTAAAAAATCATAACTCCTAACACCGAACTCACGTATAGTTTTAAGCTGATAGCTGACCGCTAATAGCTGAATGCTTACATATTAACGGTATTTGCTGGCGGTAAAGCAGTTGATAATTGTTCTTTTGCTTCTAGTTCTGGTTCATACCAAAACTGTCGATAAATTAGTTCTAATTCTGTGCCAACCTCAGCAAAATATTCAACTTGTCCACTTTGTAATGTAACCGAAACACGATAAATTAGTAAGGCAATGATAGCAACGATCATTCCTGCTGCGGTGGTGATTAAAGCTTCAGAAATACCAGCAGCAGCTTGAGACGTTTCTGCTAGATTTGCGCCTTCTCCTATTTTTAAATTATTAAAGGTTGTAATTAACCCAGTTACCGTTCCTAATAACCCTAATAAGGGAGCAACTGCGATAACTGTTTCTAGAAATTTATCCCCTTTTCTCATTTGAATAAACTCGCGATCGCCTTTAGCTTCCATCGCTAAGCGAAAGGTTTCGGGAGAGGGTTTTTTGAGTTGAAGGGGTGCCAATAAAAAGCGTCCAATGGCTAAAAAACGAGCGTGTTGAGCGATTTTTTGAGCTTCAAGGAGATCATAACGCGCCGTTTCCAAAACATCATGGACAATACGATTTTCTTGACTTAGCAGTCTTATCCAAAACCAAGTTCTTTCTAAAGCAATGGTGATGGTAAAAACCGATAATGCTAATAGAGGCCACATCACTGGGCCTCCTTTTAAGAATAAGTCGTAAATATGAGTCATTAATCTTAAAACTTACCGTTTCTCTTAAACAGAAACTATTATTTAACAGTAAGGTTAAAAGAAGTTAAACAAAATTTAGATGAATGGAGTGATAGGGAATGGTTCAATTTTCCCTACACCCTAAGAGACTGTTCCTAAAGAAATAATAACAACGAATTTTGTAGGGTGGCCAAGGGTTCCAAGGATGAAGTTAGTTTAGATAAGTCTTTAACTTGCCCACCCTACCGTCTTAAGATTCTATTTATAAACAGTCTCTAAATCCCAGTTTAATCACTTTTCTCTGATTTTTGAGGAGCAACAGATGGCTCTTTTTTCTCTGGTTGGGGACGCTGTAAAGAAATGTCTTTGAGTTGTTCTTTATACTGAACAGGAGCTTTAAGAATAGCCTCTTTAAATAAGGTTTGAGCTTCGTTTTCTTGACCTTGTTCTCTGAGTAACATTGCTTTAGCTAATAGGGGACGAAAATCATCTTTATCCCCTTTAATTGCCTGATCGTAAATGACGATAGCATCATCGTATCGTTCTTGTTCGCTGTAAATTTCCCCTAACAGTAACTGTAAAGACGTTAAATTAAAAACACCTTCTGACGCTGACTGATTAGATTGCTCTTTGATGGCTTCATCTAAGGTATTCTGGACTAAATTAATAGCATCTTGAGAACGGTTTTGTTCTAGGTAAAGATCCACCATTCCTTTTAAAGCCCGCATATCTCCAGGATTAGCTGCTATAATTTCTTGATACGTACTTAAAGCCTCTGGATAGTTTTTCAGTTGTTGATGAGACTGGGCTAATAAAATCCCATAATCTGGTTGTTGGGGATTAAGTTGGGCTAAACGTTTTAGTGGGGCGATCGCTGCTTCTAAGTTCCCTTGTCTGAGCCTCGTCTCTAACAGTCCTAACAGTGCGTTTTCGTTATCTGGTTCTCGTTCCAAGACCAATTGATATCCCAATGCTTCATTTTCTAGTCTTGTGGTTTCAGGGGTCACTAGGGAGGTTTGATTCCCTTGACTGGCCTGAACCATACTACTGACAATGGGTAAAATGGAAAAGGAAATTAAAGCCAAAAGCATTAATACTAAAGTAGCATAAATCCAACGACGGTTGTTCGTTTTAGAGGTTTTCATAAATTAAGGTGCAATCTTCAACATTAATAACCTTATTTTGACATACTCCACTCCCTGAAGTGAGTGGATTCTCCAAACATCACTGCGAAAGGATTTCTGACTCAACGAGTTCGCTTGCATTAAAGTCTTCTCAAAATTGGTTAGGGAATTAAATGCACAACAGCTTAAAGCTATAGCATTACGTATTATGGTTAGGACGTTTATAAAATTGCAAAACATTGTAGGCCGATGAACTCCCCACCTTACGATAATGTCATAATCTTTTTTTGTACTGCTATTGCCTCTTGCCTCTTGCCTATTTTCGTTAGTAACCTATGATAATCGTAGTTACTATCAGTAGGGTTAATAACAAGAAAAACCCTACTTAAGCTAAGAAGATATCATTCAATTATGCAATATCATTAACAGAGTTGAAAGCCCCATAGAAAACGCCAGCATTTACCCTTAAGTCCGATGCTTCAACTAGATCACCATAAACAGTAATGGTTCCTAGTTCATCTTGGTTGTGGGCCCCACCATTCGCCCCTTGATTACTGATTAAGTGAATAATAGATTCTAGGATTTGATCTTGATTAAGGTCAACATATTCAATGTTACTGACTTCTACAGTATGACCAGCAATTCTAATTTTGTCTCCTTCGCTTTTATTAAAGTCTAAAATTACATCATTACCAATACCATCAACCCAGTGATCATGGACGTTATCATTTTCGTGGGCAACTGCTTGCCAGTTTACTTTACCAGTGATGGGATCGGCGTGTTTTTCAACAATCTCATCTTTGGCATTAATTAACAGTTCAAAGCGGAAAGTATCAGCCCCTGCTCCCCCAATTAAGGTATCATTAGCTTCTAGAAAGGGTTGATCGGGATAAACTTTAGATTCATTGGTTTCTTGGGCAATATCCGGTTCTCCTGCATCACTACGACTGATGAGGCGATCGTTGCCGTCTCCTCCATCCAGGATATCTTCTCCCATTCCACCTCTGATGGTGTCATCTCCACCGTCACCAGAGAGGGTATCATTTCCCCCATCTCCCGTGATGCGATCGCTTCCATCTCCTCCTGATACTAGATCATTTCCATCACCAGCCCAAACTTTATCATTACCACTGTCTCCTGAAAGCATATCATCCCCATCGTCACCACCAAGAGTATCATCCCCATCCCCACCAGAGAGGGTGTCATTGCCTTCATTCCCCCAGAGTTTATCGTTTCCAGTTTCTCCTGTGAGAGAGTCATCCCCATCGCCACCAGAGACTATATCATTGCCATCGTCACCAGAAAGAGTATCATTTCCCCCATCTCCAGTGATGCGATCGCTTCCATCTCCTCCTGATACTAGATCATTTCCATCA
>JASJDW010000334.1 GCA_030064955.1 Crocosphaera sp. | reverse complement strand
AAGTCTCTTGATGCTTTGGTGTGTAATGCTGCTATTTATATGCCTTTACTCAAAGAACCCTTACGGAGTCCTGAAGGCTATGAATTAAGTATGACTACCAATCATTTAGGCCATTTTCTTCTCTGTAATTTAATGTTAGAGGATCTTAAAAATTCTTCTGCCTCTGAAAAGCGAGTTGTTATTTTAGGCACCGTTACCCATAACCCCGATGAATTAGGGGGTAAAATTCCCCCCCGTCCCGACTTAGGTAATTTAGACGGGTTTGCTGACGGGTTTAGAGAACCTATTTCTATGATTGATGGCAAAAAGTTTGAACCAGTAAAAGCTTACAAAGATGTGCGACTCGTTGCTTGAGAAAGTTAACCACCAATCGTGGAACGAATCAAGCATTAACTTAGGAAGTAGGGTCAAATTTACAAAACTATACAAAGTTACGTAGAAATTACCGAATAAACTAAGTAGGGATTACCGAAAAGTAAATATACCTAAGTTAATAACTGTTAGTTAGTTATCTAAAGGAGATACAACACGGAGTCAAAGGGACTAAACCCCCTAAGTGTTACGGCATAATCCACAATTTATGAATTAGTAACTCATGGATTGAAGCTGGATTAAATGGAATGTGAGACTTAAACAGAAAGTCAAATCATCTCTTAGCCAATTGGTCATGGTTAGTGAAAACGAACCGTCAAATTGAACCTTCGTTAAGGCTATGTAGCGAAAACTGTTTGAAACGCTGCGTTCAAGAGAACAAAGATGAAAAGTAGAGGGATGTCTGACCCATCTACACCGACTCCTAGAAGTAACTCGGAGGATAGACGGAACCTAAAACCAATACACCCTAACTAACGGAACGAGTAAACCCCATAGATTCTCTCACCAAAAAGGTCGAAAGGGTGAGTAGTGACAAACTTAAGCGCAAGGTCTATGGGGGTGAGATGAGGAAAGAAGCCAAAGCCTATCTGTAATGGATATGGATAAGCTGACGTTCCTCGGTTTACCCAGAAGAAATAGTCTCTAGTAGTAATTAAAATGTCAAAAGCGAGTTTCAAGACTACGAATGAATGGAAGAACATCAACTGGGCAAAAGTCCAGCGTAAAGTCTTCAAGTTGCAAAAAAGAATATTTCAAGCGGTTAAGTCGGGACAAAAAGCAAAAGCTAGAAACCTCCAAAAACTCCTAATGAAGTCACACTACGCAAAGCTCTTAAGTGTAAGGAAAGTAACCCAGGATAACAAGGGCAAGAAAACCGCCGGAATTGATGGAATAAAAGTTATAAACCCTCAACAACGCGAGAAACTTGTCAAAGAATTAAAAGTCAAAGGGTACAAAACCAAACCACTTAGAAGGATATGGATTCCAAAACCAGGTAAGGATGAAAAAGCGGATGCGACCCAACCGTTGTTGCACGGCGGTTGGAAAGCGCACCAAGCAAGTCCCCTAGGAATACCAACCATCAAAGATAGAGCAATGCAAACCTTGGTTAAATTAGCCCTGGAACCTTACTGGGAAGCTCAATTTGAGGGAACATCATACGGTTTCAGACCAGGCAGGTCAGCACAAGATGCAATACAAAGGATATTCTCAACAATTAGGATAAAACCTAGATATGTTTTGGATGCCGATATATCTAAATGTTTTGACCAAATTAACCATGATTACCTACTGTCTAAATTAGAATGTCCAAACAACCTGAAGCATCTAGTCAAACAATGGCTAAAAGCAGGAGTTATGGATAACGGCACATTTGAAAAAACAGGTAGAGGAACCCCCCAAGGAGGAACCATGTCACCCCTGTTAGCAAACATCGCATTGGATGGAATGATTAGGGATATTGAAAATTCCTATCCTGACACTTTCAGGAAAGATGGAAACATCTATAGACATTACAAACCCAAAATCATCAGATATGCCGATGACTTTGTAGTTCTACACAATGAACTAAAAGTTATTCAACAATGCAAGAAATTGATTTCACAATGGTTAAAGAAAGTTGGGTTAGAATTAAAACCAGAAAAAACCCGTATATGTCACACTCTTAATGAGATAGAGATAAATGGGAAGAAAATTAAACCTGGTTTTGACTTTCTGGGATTCAATATACGTTCCTACTACGTAGGTAAACACCATGGATGGAAAACACACATGGGAAACAGTATGAGATTAATGGAATTCAAGACTTTCATAAGACCTAGCGAAAAATCAATCAAAGCTCACCATGAGGAACTAAAAAGAATAGTTCAAAAGAACAAAAAAGCTCCTCAAGCGGTTCTCATCAGAGAAATTAACCCAGTAATCATAGGATGGTGTAATTACTACAAAACAGTTTGTAGTAACGAAACCTTTGAATCCTTAATTTACTATATGTGGATTTTGTTAAGAGCATGGACAGTAAGCAGAACAGGTCACGCAGGATACGAGAAACTTAGAAAATACTTTTCCGACGGAAAAATGGGTCATTGGACATTTCAAACGAAGGATAAATATTCCCTCTATTATCACTCCAAGACCAAAATCGTAAGACACACACTCGTAAAACCAGAAGCCTCACCTTATGACGGAAATTGGACATATTGGAGTAAAAGAATGGGTAAGTATCCAGAAACCCCTACTAGAGTCTCAAAACTCATAGAGAAACAAAAAGGACGCTGCAACCATTGCCAACAAAGCTTTATGCCTACCGATATTGTAGAAATCGACCATATAGTCCCCAAGTCACTAGGCGGAAGGGATGAATACAACAATCTACAACTATTACATCGGCACTGTCACGATACAAAAACAAGCACTGATGGAAGCCTAAATAGGGCTGACACACTCCCAGAAAACTACTACTGGGGAGACAATATGCTTGTAACCGCCCCTATGACAAAGGGAAGGTAAACTAGGAGCCGTGTGACGCGAAAGTATCATGCACGGTTCTGAATGGGAGTTGTGATAGGTAACTATCACTTCGACCCCTAATAGTAAAGTGTGCAATGTCTTGACTATGCGGGAACTTCATCGACGCTATCATCAAAGCACTGGCATCGTTTTTAGTTCTCTTTATCCTGGATGCGTTGCAGATACACCCTTATTCCGTAACCATTATCCCCTCTTTCAAAAAATCTTCCCTTGGTTCCAGAAGAATATTACAGGGGGTTATGTTTCCCAAGAATTAGCCGGGGAACGGGTGGCGGATATCGTCACAAAACCAGAATACAGCCAATCTGGGGCTTATTGGAGTTGGGGAAACCGTCAGAAAAAAGGCCGCAAGTCTTTTGTGCAAACTGTTTCACCTCAAGCTCAAGATGAAGCTAAAGCAGAACGGATGTGGGAACTGAGTCAGAAGTTAGTGGGACTGGCTTAAACATAATTGAGGATATCGAGTTACAACTCAAATAACGTTAACTCCATATTCGTGAACTACCCCAACTAATTGCAAGCAATATAGTTGGGGCTTCCAATTTCATTGGGAGTTGCGTCTAAGAGGCAAGAAATTTTACCCCCTAGCTGTCTTACACTCCCTCCATTGGCAGTCTCGCTACTTCCTAACGAGAGCATCCGTAAGGCTTCATTTCTGATATTGATTGTCGATGGAGTAACTGCTTGTTATCTTTATTGACATCCTTTATAACCTTTAGGTCGTAGAGTTCGCACTTTAATCCTCAACAGAAGACAACTTCATAATCATTGTGGTGAGAGAAAGTACCCTAGAAACCTCAAGTCCACACCATTCGGTACAAATGTGAAAACACATTCTCCAAGGTAGCGACTGGCCATCAATCCTTGAAGCGGGAATAAAAACAAATCAATGCGGATGGCGAGACTTGAACTCGCATGGCATAAGCCACACGCCCCTCAAGCGTGCGTGTCTACCGATTCCACCACATCCGCGCTTTGCACATTGCATCCCCTAGTATAGCACAGATTGACCAGCAGACAAATTCAAATAACCTGAGTTCGATAGAGTTAAAAATAGAATATTTCAGGAGTCTAGGAGACATTTTTTCAAGAAGCAAGATATAATTTGTTACAAAAGCGTTAACAAAGTTTATCAGATGAGTAATCCTGTTCTTCACGCCTTCTTTTTAGGTAGAGCCTTTGCTGAAGTCCTCAGTGAGAAAGTAGAAGAGTCTCTAACCAACGCCCTGAGCGAGTTAGGTAAGTTTGATGCTGAACAAAGAGAAAATCTCCGTCAGTTCATCGAAGAAGTGCAAGCAAGAGCCGAAAGCGATGTTACCCAAGGTAACAGTAGCACCACCACCACTGATAACGGTTCTCCTGTGGATCTTCAAGAAACCATTGATGACTTACGGGCTGAAATTGCTCGTCTTAAAGCAGAATTGAAGAATTATCGTAGCCAAAAGGCATAATTCTTTCTCAAACTTTTAAATTTATTATATAAGCCCAAATTAGTAAAACCCCAAGAAACCGAGTGTCTGCCCTGTCATCAAACACCCAATCATCTCTAGTAAAGAAAAATGGTGCTTCTGTTCCCAAAAGCATCACTCAACTAGAAACCGCCGAAAAATACCGTTGGAACCGAGAAAATTACTCGATTAATCGCCGTCGTATCGATATTTGGCGGTTTGTTCTTTCCTTGCTCTTCCGTTTTTGGCGTAATGGCAAAAAATGGAGCTATCAAGGTGGCTTTACGGAGGAAAAATTAGCTGCTAGGCGTAGAGTACAAGCGGTTTGGATACGGGAAAATTTGTTAAATTTGGGTCCAACCTTTATTAAGGTAGGACAACTGTTCTCAACTCGTGCGGATTTATTTCCGGCTGAGTATGTAGAAGAACTCTCCAAACTACAAGATGAAGTTCCTGCCTTTACCTACGAACAAGTGAGTAAAATCATTGAAAAAGACTTAGGAAAGCCATTATCCAAGCTTTTTCGCAATTTTGATCCCGTTCCCATTGCTGCAGCTAGTTTAGGTCAAGTTCATAAAGCGAAACTTCACTCAGGGGAAGAAGTGGTTGTTAAAGTTCAACGGCCTGGCCTCAAACAACTCTTTACTATTGATCTAGCTATCTTAAAGAAAATTGCTTATTATTTCCAAAATCATCCAAAATGGGGAAAAGGACGGGACTGGATTGGGATTTATGAAGAATGTTGTAAAATTCTTTGGCAAGAAACAGATTATCTCAATGAAGGCCAAAACGCTGACACTTTTCGGCGTAACTTTAGGGGTGAAAATTGGGTCAAAGTGCCAAGGGTGTATTGGCGTTATACTTCCCCCCGTGTGCTGACTTTAGAATACCTTCCAGGCATTAAAATTAGTCATTATGAAGGATTAGAGGCCGCAGGTTTAGATCGTAAGTTATTGGCTAAGTTAGGAGCAAAAGCTTATTTATGTCAACTGCTCAACGATGGTTTTTTCCATGCAGATCCTCACCCTGGCAATATTGCAGTAGATACGGATGGATCGTTGATTTTTTATGATTTTGGTATGATGGGGCGCATTAATACCAATGTCAGAGAAAAATTAATGGATACCCTGTTTGGTATTGCTCAAAAAGATGGCGATCGCGTGGTATCTTCTTTGGTCGCTTTGGGGGCGTTGAGTCCAACTGAGGATATGGGTCCAGTGCGTCGTTCCGTGCAGTTCATGTTGGATAACTTCATGGACAAACCGTTTGAAGAGCAATCTATTGCTGAAATAAGCGATGATTTGTATGAAATTGCTTATGATCAGCCCTTTCGCTTTCCTGCTACCTTTACCTTTGTGATGCGAGCCTTTTCTACCTTAGAAGGAGTAGGTAAAGGATTAGATCCCAATTTTAATTTTATGGAAGTGGCTCAACCCTTTGCCTTAGAATTAGTCACTGATATGGATGGTAACACAGGAAATAGCATCATAGACGAGATTACTCGTCAAGCAACTCAAGTCAGTAATACGGCTTTGAGTTTACCCAGACGCATAGATGACACCATAGAAAAGTTGGATCGGGGGGACATTCGTTTAAGGGTCCGTTCCGTGGAATCTGATCGTTTATTACGCCGTCTAGGTATGATGCAAATGGCCACCAACTACAGCGTGTTTCTAAGTGCCTTAGTCATTTGTGGGACTCTTTTGTTTATCAATGGTTATATTAAAATCGCGATCGCAGCAATTATCTTGGGATTGGTTCCTGCATGGGGGTTTATTCGTCTTCTACGTCGCATTAATCGTTTAGATAAAATGTTTTAATCGAACTTCGGTTATCCTATTATTTCTATAATTGATGTGATCGCTAACACATAAAACTTGAGGGTTGACTCAATCAAACACTGAGTCTGATTTGTCATAATATTAAAAAAAAATAAAATTTTTAAATATTTTTCAAGTATTCTTTTAGAAAACCCCTACAATCTCTCCCATGACCTCTGATAGATCCATGAATAATGGAGTTTCATCAGGACAACTATCCTGTAACCCCCTAATGTTGGGAAGTCTGATCCTTGCCCTAACCAAATCCACCAGCAAAATAGAAATTTTTAATGCAGTAGTAACCTATTTGCCTAGATTGATCTATGCAGATCGGGCGAGTGTTGTGCTTTTGGAAAGTGATAGTAAGCAAGCAAGGGTCTATTCCTTGCAGGGGGAAACAGATGTCTTACCCATTGGCTTTCCCTTAACTTTAGAGGGAACCAGTGTGGGGCGTGCGATCGCTACGGGAAAACTCAATATTGAAAAAACAGACATCAATAGCTCTCTTTTTGATAAATCAAAATTAGCCCTAGATGGATTCGATATTTTTATCAATGCCCCCTTGATAGTGTCTGATCGGGTGTTAGGTTCGATTAATGTTGCCAGTCGCATTCCTGACTTATATGATGCCCAAGCCGGTGAAATTTTGATGCAGGTAGCCGCACTCATTGCCGTACAATTGGAAAGACAAGAACTGTTTCAAGCCACCCATCATGCCATGGAAAGCTACCGAATTCAAGCTGAACGACTGGAAGTGCTAAATGATATTGGTCGTCAGCTTTCTTCAGCATTGGTAGAAGAGGATGTGTTTCGATGGACAGCCAAAGCAGTGGCCAAAATTTTACCCGCTAATCGCGTTAGTTTTGCCGTTCCCACAGAAGATGGAAGACACTTAGAGGTTATTGGTTTAACGGGCAATACAGTCATTCCCAAGGGAGCATTAGTCCCCATAGAAGGTACATCAGTGGGCAAAACGTTCAAGACAGGGCAATCCATCGTGATTCCTTGTTTGAGACAGTCTCAATCTCCTGAACATCAAATTTTAGCTAAATCTGGACTAGAAGTTGGATGGTCAGTCCCCGTTCATATTGGCGAAAAAATTGATGGTGTACTCAATATTGCCTCAACAGAAGTGCTAAGTGATCCAGAAGAACTCTTACAATTTCTCAATCCTTTAGCTCGGTTTTTGGGGGTTACACTGACGCGCATTAAGGCCCAGGATGAGACGGCCACTGCTTTGCGTCAGAAAAAGACAGAAATGGAATATCAAGCCCATCATGATGCTTTA
>JASJDW010000044.1 GCA_030064955.1 Crocosphaera sp. | reverse complement strand
GATGGATTTAAAGCAGGAGAATTTGATTTATGGTGTAGTCAAAGAACGTTAGTTTATTATTCGAAGCAACAGATAAGACGGGTAAGAGTTGTGAGACGTTGTGATGGTTATTATTGTCAGTTTCTCATTGACGTAGAACGTATTGAATACCATGAACCAACGGGACAAGTAACAGGAATTGATCTGGGTTTAAAGGAGTTTTATACTGATGCTCAGGGAAATACTGTTAATAATCCACGCTATTTAAGAAAGTCAGAAAAAAGACTTAAAAAAGCGCAAAGACGATTATCAAAACGGTTCCGTAAAGGGGAGAAACAGTCTAAAAACTATCATAAGCAACGGATTAAAGTTGCCAAGCTTCATCTAAAAGTATCAAGACAACGTAAAGACAAAGCAATTAAGGATGCTTTGGCGTTAGTCCAGTCTAACGACTGCATCGTCTATGAGGCTTTAAAGGTTAGAAACTTGGTAAAGAATCGTAAGCTGTCTAAATCAATTAGTGATGCTTCTTGGTATCAATTCACTGAATGGTTGAATTATTTTGCCAAGATTTATCGTATCGTTTGTGTTGCTGTACCTCCCCATTTCACAACACAAGATTGCTCAGTTTGTGGCACAAGAGTTCAAAAATCATTAAGTACCAGAACTCATCAATGTCCTAACTGTCAAACAGTCTTAGATAGGGATCATAACGCAGCAATAAATGTGCTTAAAAAGGGGTTGAAATATTTGGGAGAACATCTCAACGGTACTGTAGGGCATACAGAAACCGACCCCAACGCCTTGGGAGAGTCCGACCTCTGGGTTTTTAATGGCAACATTGAGAATCTAAGTCATCTCGTTGAGCAAGGAATCTCTAGTAGTGATACGGAGAGAATCCCCCACTATATTGCCTAGCAAGCGCGAAGCAATTAGTGGTGGGAGTATGTCAAAACAATCGGAGTTATAACTCAATTACCGAACGATCGCAGTACATCCAATTTGAGAAATCTCATCGTTGGGCATAATGGTACCGCATAAGTTAGCATTAGCTAAGTTAGAATCAGCTAAGTTCGCATTATGAAGATTCGCTGCTGCTAAATTAGCTCCACTCATGTTAATATCTTTCAATTGGGCTGAATCAAGTATGGCATCACTTAAATTAACACCGACTAAGTAGGAAGAATTAAAAGTTGTTCCCGTTAAATCAGCACCACTGAAGTCAGCATTTTCCATATTAATCTCTGTTAACTTAGCATAGGCTAAATTAGCATTACTGAAATCAGTATCCACTAAGTAGGAAAGATGAAAATCTGTTTGTGGTAACGTAGCATAACTGAAATCAGCCCCTTCCATATTAATGTCACTGAGTCGTGCGCTGGTTAGGTTAGCATACCTCAAATCAGTATTAACCAAATAAGCGTGATGCAAGTTCGCATTCTGCAAATCAGCATTTTTGAGATTAGACTCATGAAGATTAATATCTTGTAGGTTAGCATTGGTTAAGATAGCCCCTTCAAGATTTGCATAACTCACATCCGCATTATAAGAAGCAGCCTCAGGAATGACAATTTCTCCCACAACCCCTAAAACCGCCCCAGGAATGGCAAAAGGAACCGCAAGTAAAGCTGCATTAAAAGCGGATTCTGTCGTACTGGTTTGGGGATAATCGGTGGAAAAATCCGTATAGGAAAGGTTTGCCCCTTCTAGATTCGCTTCTTTGAGTTTAATGCCTCGTAAATAAGCACCGCTTAAATCTGCATTACGCAGATTAGAACCCGTCAGGATAGCCCTTTCTCCATCGTGAAGGGTAAAGTCTGCCCCCCGAAGGTTTGCCCCTTCTAAGTCAGCATTGGCCATTAAAACCCCTCTCAATTGGGCTTCTTCAAGATTGGCATTCCTAAAGGTAACGCCATCCATGTCTGCGTTGACTAAGTTAGCCCCTTTCAAGTTGGCGTTACTCAAGTTAGAATTGTGTAGCTTGCTATTAATAAGATTAGCTTGTTCGAGGTTTGCCCCTCTTAAATCTAAGTTACGTAAATCCGCATCCTGTAAATTACAGCCAATACAGTCTCCTGTTTCCATTAATCGCTGTAAATCCGCCGCACTTTCTGCTCTAACCATAGGGGTTAAAGCTAATGATGTTAATACAAGAATTCCTGTAAGAGTTTTCATAATCTTCCCTGTTGCTTTTACTATTTTTCTGAATTTGATTAAATAATTGTCAATTTCAATTGAGAATCCCATCCTGTTGAACTTTATTGATTAACGCGCAAACATTAGATCAAGTTATCAACAAAAAATGAAAAAAACCCCCCTAGATCAACGTTAAAAACTTGATCTTTCAGATAAGTTATGCTATTTTAAGAGAATGTTAACTCTTCAATTGGCCCTGTCCTCACACCCACCAAGTCCATTGGGCTTCCTATTTCAATTATGTCCTCTGTCGTGTCAGAAATCGTAGACAATATTAAGAAAGTTCATATTTTTCAACATTACTTAAAATAAAGAGAAGAAGACAGAACCCTAGGAGAATTTAGTAGTAGCATATAAAAAAGAATCGTTTTGGGGCGTTATTGATGTCTTCTGTTGTTTCTAATCATTCTTTAAGCAATAATATTCCTTTAGATAAAATCCGCTACAATGAGCAAGGATTAGTGCCTGCGATCGCCCAAGATTATTTAGATGGGACAGTATTAATGTTAGCTTGGATGAACCAAGAATCATTACAGAAAACCCTGCAAACTGGAGAAACTTGGTACTGGAGTCGTTCTCGACAAGAATTATGGCATAAAGGAGCGACATCTGGTCATATTCAAAAAGTACAATCTATAAGATATGATTGCGACAGTGATGCTCTATTAATTAGTATCGAACAAGTGGGAGATATCGCTTGTCATACAGGGGAAAGAAGTTGTTTTCATCAGCTAGAAGAAAATGAAAAAGTCGCCCCTCCTGCTGATACCTTATCGGAACTTTATAAGGTAATATGTCAACGTCGAGATCATCCCCTAGAGGGTTCCTATACTCGAACATTATTGGAGGGAGGAGATAATAAAATCCTTAAAAAAATAGGGGAAGAAGCAGCAGAAGTGGTTATGGCCTGTAAAGATGACGAAAAAGAAGCGATCGCTTCAGAAGTGGCTGATCTTTTCTATCATACGTTAGTTGCTCTATCTTATCATCATGTGGATATAAAAGAAGTTTATCGTAAGTTACAACAAAGAAGACGATAATTTCTAGTAATTCCTGACGACTTATCTATGCTACTTGCTGTGTCGTAATCAAGTATAGAGTTTCAAAGGACACAGGATTAGTATTTTACTCGAAATTTAATGGTTTATTCTTCTTCTTGACTGGGAGTAATTTGTCTTTGTTGTTGTGACTCTGAAATATTAGGTAATTCCGTTTCTTGATTAGATAAGAGTCTTTGTCTGAACGCTTGTGCTGTGATTTCAGAAGCTTCACTGTTAGAAAGACGACCTAAATCTACGTTGTACCACATAACATCAATTGTATTTTGTAACATTTGGTCTTTTGTCTGAGCATTATTTAAAAGAGTCTTATTTCTATTAATTGAAGCTAAGATTTGTTGGCTACCAGAACCTATGAACGCACCAATAATGATGACATAAGGCAAATATTCTACAATGAAAACAGAAGGAATTGCTAAACATGAAGCAAAATAAATACCACCCAATACACCTGCTACTAATAAAGCAGCCTTTCCTAAGCTTATAATGAGTCTGATCAACTCAGGCAGATTGATTAATGACTCCATATCAATAATTCTATAATAATCACAAAATTAGGATGGGATGCAAGGCTACAGGAAAACGACACCCTATCTCATATTACTACAGAGACAGGGTGTAACAAGCTTGATTTTTCTAATCAATCAGGAAACTCTTTGCTGATAGGGACTACATATCTTTCTTGTTCTGATGGAACTTATATTTAATGGGATCATGAACAGTATGGTTCTGGTTTTTTTGTTTCCTACGAATAATCTCATCTAAAATTATAGAAAACACTTCTAAAAAGGCATATACACCCAGAAAGAAGAGTATGACGCTGACTAGACCTGGATTATTATAGTCAGATATCTTATACAATGCGAAAAACACAGACCACACTAAGCCCAGTGTTAATAGTCTTATAAAAGCTTTTCCAACTGCATCGTTTAAACTGTCAGAGTTCATTATTACCTTATACTTTAGTTATACGCAAAGTATATATACTATTGTATAAGTTATGACTGACTTTTGTCAAAATATGTCAAACTGAATGTGACCCCAAAACTTTACGAGGAAAAGCAGCGTAATAGACTAGAAATCAGTCATTGCTGATGAGTAACACAAGATATAGTAACGCTGTAAATGTAAGGACCCAAAGTGGATACCCGAGAGAAGCTAATAAAGCTAAAATAGCGATAATGCTGTCAAATTCTTCAAACATATAATGACCTTGAACTCATATTTACATTAAATCTCCCAGATGTTAGAGTTCTAGATTGATTAAAGAATGAGTAAGTTTGACTTTAGTAAATCTTATGAATATTTTTTGTAAATAATATAGTAGTTAGATTAATCGTGACAAAACAACGCACAAACTTAAATTTGATTTAAGAAGTACGTTGTTTAAGTTTGTTCGTAGTTGAACAATATTAAGATAAGATAGGTTCAACTACAAGAATCTTTTGAGTTTGATATACTACACGAATTTCAGTCCCAGGTTCAAGAATTATATTCGATGAACTTTGAGCGTACCAAGTATCTTCTTGAATAAGATCTGTATCGACTAATTTCACAGTACCTGGTATATTATTGGAAATTGTTTGCTTAACGATACCGTACAGTGTTCTATGTGGATAATCTAGAAAATTCATAATGATTTACATATTTGAAATTACACTTTTTTATTAAAAACTATTAATGTAAAAGATGTAGTAAAACAAATGTAGGAGTTATGACTAAGTTTATTTGAGTTTTACATGAGAATTGAAATTTGTTCATAGTGAACAACTAAATAGATGAGATATAGATTACAAGTAAGAATACTCATTTAAGTAGTTGGAGATAAATTAATCGCTTTGTATTAACAAATGTAACAAACAACTGTCTATATCTTAACAGGGGTCGCAAAAATTTACAAAATTTGTTAGAGTATCGAAAATTTATGGCCTACTACTAAACAATAAAAATGAATAATGTTAACTTTTAAAATTCGTACTATACTATGGGCAGATCAACTCAAGTTTCTCTAGATAAGATCAAAATAGTTAAAGCTGCACTCAAAAAAAATGGGTTTCCTAGTCAAAATTCCTTAGCTACAGAATTGGGAATATCTCGTGCAACGATTAGTAGTTTTCTCAATGGAAGATCAGTAGATCATAGCTATTTTGTTGAAATTAGTGAAAAACTTAATTTACATTGGCAAGAAATTTGTGTTAAAGAAGATCTTGAGGAAGAATCTACTGAAGAAGAACAACCAATTGTTACTAAAAGACAAGATTGGGGACTTGCACCAGAAGTTAATCAATGAAACAGGTAATTATGTTAGAAGCTTACAAGGCTACAGTCAACATATTCGTGCTTTGGTGTTTTCTCCTGATAGTAAAAGCATTGCTCATAGTAGTAGTGGAATTAAAGAGAGCGTTAAACTTTGGGACATTAATAAAAAAAATATTATTGAGACTTTTAGAGAACATAAATGTATCGTTTGGTCAGTTCATTTTAGTTCAAATGGGGAATTTATGGTAACTTGTAGTGGTGATCGCACTGTTAGAATATGGGAAACGAAAACAGGAAAATGTTTGCATACACTATGGGGTCATACCAATTGGGTGAGATGTGTTATTTTTAACCCATTAAATTTTATGGTTGCTAGTAGTAGCGATGATAAAACCATTAAATTATGGGATATCTATACAGCAGAATGTTTACATACCCTTACAGGACATCAAAATTGGATTCGTTCTATTGTTTTTAGTCCTGAAGGTCAATTTCTTTATAGTGGTAGTGATGACTGTACCATTAAGAAATGGAATGCTAAAACAGGTGAATTAATTAACACTGTGGTTGATGGTTCTAATAAGGTTCAAATCTGGTCGATCGCTATTAGTTTTGATGGTAAAATGATAGCCAGTAGTGGAAACGATCAATTCATCAGATTATGGGACACTGAAACAGGTGAATGTCTTAATCAACTAGAAGGTCATAATAGTTGGATACAATCAGTTGCTTATCATCCTCAAAAACATATCCTTGCTAGTGGTAGTTACGATCGCACTGTAAGATTGTGGAATACTCAAACGGGTGAATGTCTTAAAATTATTCACGGACACAGCAAAGAAGTGGTTTCTGTTGCGTTTAGTCCCGATGGTTTGAGTTTAGCAAGTGGGAGTAAAGATGGAACCGTTAAGCTATGGAATTTAGAGACTTATGAACTTATCAAAACGTTCAAAAGTCCTCGACCCTACGAAGGAATGAATATTACTGGAGTCACGGGTTTAGAAACAGCACAAATAGAAACTCTAAAAGCTTTAGGTGCAGTAGAAGATAAGTTAAATTAAGTTACAAATTTGATAATTTATCATTCTTTTGGGGTAAGGAGTCAGGAGACAGGAGGCAGGAGTTAAGTGTATTTTCATCAAACTCAGGTTAAAATACTGTTAGTTTTCTAGAGTTAAATTCCCCCTCTATGGATGTTAAAGCTGCCGTTGCCCTTGAAGCGCAAAAAAAACTGAGTATCGAAACCGTACAACTAGAAGGTCCCCAAGAGGGAGAAGTTTTAGTAGAAATTAAAGCCACAGGAGTTTGTCATACCGATGCTTATACCCTTTCTGGAAAAGACCCAGAAGGGCTATTTCCAGCGATTTTAGGCCATGAAGGGGCTGGTGTTGTGGTGGAGGTCGGCAAAGGGGTTAAAAGTCTCAAAAAAGGAGATCACGTCATTCCTCTCTACATTCCGGAATGTCGTCAATGTGAATATTGTTTAAGCTTAAAAACGAATCTTTGTCAAGCGGTACGCGCTACTCAAGGGCGCGGGTTAATGCCCAATGGAACCAGTCGTTTTTCTCTTGATGGTCGAGAAATTTTCCACTACATGGGAACGTCCACCTTTGCTAACTATACCGTTGTTCCAGAAATTTCCCTGGCGAAAATACGGGAAGATGCCCCATTTGATAAGGTGTGTTACATCGGTTGTGGCGTAACTACAGGTATTGGGGCTGTTATTAACACTGCTAAAGTCGAACCTGGGGCTAAAGTAGTGGTCTTTGGTTTAGGAGGTATCGGCCTCAATGTCATTCAAGGGGCGAAAATGGTCGGGGCTGATATGATTGTGGGGGTGGATATTAACCCCGAAAAACGGGCTTTAGCTGAAAAGTTTGGCATGACCCATTTTGTTAACCCGAAAGAGGTGGATGGGGATATTGTGACTTGTTTGGTTGATTTAACTAAGGGTGGGGCTGACTATAGTTTTGAATGTATTGGTAACGTTAAGGTGATGCGACAAGCGTTAGAATGCTGTCATAAAGGATGGGGTGTTTCTGTTATTATCGGAGTAGCCGGTGCAGGGGAAGAAATTCGTACTCGCCCGTTTCAGTTAGTTACCGGACGGGTTTGGAAAGGAACTGCTTTCGGTGGGGCTAGAGGACGTACAGATGTACCAAAAATTGTAGATTGGTACATGGAAGGGAAAATTAATATTGACGATTTAATTACCCATCTGATGCCCCTAGAAAAGATTAATGATGCTTTTGATTTGATGCACCAGGGGGAATCAATTCGTAGCGTGATCACCTTTTAAACTTCATTTTTCTCGGAGTTAGTGTTAGTTAATTGTTCTAATAAGTGAGGATGCTGGTCGAGGCATCTTAACACAGAATAAGGATTATACTGGTTTAGCTTATTCCTCAACAACAGATCCCTGGAATCCATAAAGAGCCTAAAAAGTTAGCTATATATTCATTTAGTTTGAGTTTTAATTCTAGAGTCATTGACAAAGCATCCATATTCTATAAAGAGCGATCGCTCATTGAATCACCGAGGTCATCTCAGTTGCCCACGCCGACAGTAAATTGATGATCATATACTGAGAAAAAGGTAACTAGCCACAACACTGACTATATCGACATTTTAGGCATACGAAAAATTAACAGGTGGGTATAATCTCGTAGTAGATCAACTCAAAAAGCAGTAACTCTACAGAAAATACTTTGGGGGATTTAGGTACGTTTCAGGTTTCAAAAACACAATTAGTCGTTTTATAAAAGGAATGAAGACTATTGGGAAATCGGGGATGAGATCATGGCACTTTATGTAGAGGAAATTCTTTTAGATAATCCTATTGCTTACTGGGGTTTAGGTGATTTAGAGGGGACAATAGCTGAAAATTTGGGGAGTTTGGGAAGTGCGGTGGATGGGACTTATTCTGGAAGTCCCACCAGCGTATCGGGATTGATTAGTAATGATAATAGTGCGATGGATTTTGATGGAGTGGATGATGGAATTATAATTCCAGACAACAGCAGCATCAATACTGGTAGTTCCTACTCCCAGAAAACCATTGAATTAACCTTTAATGCTGATAGCTTAAGCGGAAAGCAAGTTCTTTACGAACAAGGAGGCGCAATTAACGGACTAAATATCTTCCTTGATGATAATCAACTCAACCTTGGTGCTTGGACAAATAATACTGGTGAATGGCTCAATTACGAAATCGAAGCATATACAACCTATCATGTTGTCCTAGTTTTTGATACAGGAGAGCTGACCGGATATGTAAACGGGGAATCTATTGGTACGGTAACAACTAATTTTACTTCCATTCCTACTGATAGTGGCGATGTAGCCATCGGTCAGATGGCTAACTACACCCGTTTCTCTAATACAGAAAGTTCTTCAGGAGATGGATATTATTTTGATGGCACGATAGATGAAGTTGCACTGTATAATACTGCACTCTCCCAAGAACGAGTAGAAGCTCATTACGATGCTATTCCAGTGATGATTAGTGGGACTAGCTACAACGACGACATCGACATTAACGGTAATGCTGGGGATGACACAATCATCGGTGACGGGAATGATAATGTCCTCAGTGTTATTCCAGTGATGATTAGTGGGACTAGCTACAACGACTACCTTAAAGGGAATGCTGGAGATGACACAATCATCAGTGGTACGAATGATTATGTTCTCAGTTTAGATGGAAATGATGATTATGTTGACTTAGGTAGTTCTCTTCTCAATAATTTGACAGAAATTACCATTGAAGGTTGGTTCAATGCAGAAGAGATTGGCTCTCGAAGACTAGACTTATGGGGTCAAAACGATCGACTAGAAATATTTATTAATAGTAGCGGAAAATTGACGGCTTGGAGTAGCGAAACCCTTGGGCAAGTTTTTACAGACGTTACTTTATCAGCCAATACATGGTATCACCTGGCTGCTGTTCTTAATGATAGCGGACTTGCCCTTTATCTCAACGGTGAATCCATTGGCAATATTAGTAATAATTCCGCATCCAGTTACGGAAGTTCTTCTAGTTATACAACTAAAATTGGGGCTGGAGTCAGTAATAATTCTGGTAGTAATTTTGTGGGAACAATCGATGAAGTTCGCATCTGGAATACTGCTCGTAGTGCCGAAGAAATCAGCGAAAATTACAACAAAACTTTAACAGGTTCAGACACTGGTTTAGTTGGTTACTGGAATTTCAATAATGACGATAATACTAGCACTACCATCAAAGATGTAACGGGAAATGGCAATGACGGTACTCTAACCAATGGACAAGGGGATAACATTGTTTTCAATACTCAAGGGGGAGATGACACCCTAGAAGGTGGAGCAGGTAACGATACTCTCACTGGTAATGATGGTGCAGATACTTTTGTTTTCAACTCTTTATCTGAAGGGATTGATACTATTACCGATTTTACCCAGGCAGAAGGGGATAAAATTCTCCTGACCCCAGATTTTGGTGCAACTTCGGTAAATCAATTTAGTTTTGAAGGAGTAACTGGAGCTTTATCTTTTGAGGGAACTCAATTTGCTACTTTAGAAAATGTCGCCAGCATCGATCTTACCAGCGTGATTCAAATTCAACATAGTTTCACCGTTGGCGAAGATAGCACTATTGTTGGTTCAGTCGCCATTGATAATCCAGCCACAACTGATGCTTACGAGATTATTTCAGGTAATGAAGATGGCATCTTGACGATCGATGAGTCCACAGGAGAAATAACTGTAGTTGAAGAATTTAATTACGAAGATGAAGCGATCGCCAATAGTTATCAATTAGAAATACAAGTTACCGACGACAACAGTCAAACTTACATCAAAGACGTTTATATTGACATTACCGATGTCAGTGAAGCCCCCAACTTTAACCGTCAAGGTTTTGTTATTTCAGAAAATGCCAGCGATGGAGCATTTATCGGTACTTTAATCGCCAATGATGACGAATCAGGAAGCAATGTTTTCTCTTTTATTATTAGTGGTAATGACACTGGCATTTTTAGTCTCGGTGCTGTAACAGGTGAAATTATCCTCTATGATTCTTCTCAAATCGACTATGCAACCCAGAGTGAATACGAACTATTAGTTCAAGTTTACGATACAGACGAGCAAAGCACCACAGAAACTGTTTCTATTATTCTCGATCAAAACCCCTTGGCGGAGAATGATATTGTTGTAAGTACCGAAAATGGAACAGTTAGTGGTAATGTCCTTGAAGATAATGGCAATGGGGCGGATAGTGACCCTGAAAGCGACCCTGAAAGTGACCCTGAAAGCGACCCTGAAGAGTTAACATTAAGTGTTACGAAGGTCAATGAAGTCGCCACTGATATCGGAGAGCAAATTACCTTAGAATCTGGTGCGTTACTGACCCTTAATAGTGACGGTAGTTTTGACTATGATCCCAACGGACAATTTGAATACTTAGCAGATGGTGAAACCGCCACCGATATTTTCAGTTATGAACTCACTGATGCTCTGGGTGGAGTTGATACAGGAGTTGTAACCGTTAACATCACAGGAGAAAATGATAACCCCACTGCCCAAGATGATGCGATCACAACAGTACCGACCCAATCTCAAAAGGGAAATGTATTGGATAGCAATGGTAATGGTGCAGATAGCGATACCGATACATCTGATGTATTAACTATCTCCGCTGTTAATGGAGATACAACCTTCGTAGGGCAACAAATTACTCTTGCTTCTGGTGCATTGCTTACTTTATATAGTAATGGTGATTATGAATATGATCCCAATGGGCAATTTGATAATCTCATTGGCACGAGAGATACTTCCACCGATAGTTTTACCTATACGATCGTAGATCCTCATGGATTAACTAGCAGTGCTACTGCCACAGTTACCATTATGGGTGAGAGAACTATTTATTTGGAAGATCTAGCATCTGCCGATAATACTCAAGGATTTGTCATCAACGGGGAACAAACAGAGGATTATACAGGATATTCCGTCAGCACAGCAGGGGATATAAATAATGATGGTTTTGCTGATTTTATTGTTGGTGCGCCTAAAGCAGATGGAGGAGCAGTTCCCGAAGGTATTGAGACCGATTATTCAACTCCTGCGGGTGCAACTTTAGAAGGATCATTCTTAGATATTGATTACATTGCTAATACCGTAATCAATCCTCAACCTGAGGATAACGCATTCTACATAGAGAGAGTCAATGATACTGTTGTTAGTAACAGTAACTCATCCGTAAACTTAACCTATGGAACTCTAGAGCTTTCATACTTGATAAGTACGGAGAATGAAACTGTGGGAGATTTTATCTACACTCCCAATGGCGGCCTCAGTTTAGGCGCAGGAGAAACACTCACAGAAATCTTTCATGTGGATGCTTATGAGATCTTTGACGATCCAGATGCCACTTTCTCAAGCGACGATTTTGTAGATTATGTATATCACAACAATATAGAAGTCAAAATCACTTTAGTTGGTGGGGTTGATGTGGGTTCTAGCTATGTGGTCTTTGGTAAGGATGATGGTAGTATTGTTGACCTCCAGCAAGTGAGTAACGGTGAAGGTGGTTTTGTCATCTCTGGAGATGTCAATAATGGTGAAGCCGGTTTTGCCGTTAGCGGTGGCAAAGATATTGACGGTGATAATTTACCTGACTTAGTAATCGGCGCACCTTTTAGTTATGTTGGTGATGGTAGTGCTTATGTAGTCTTTAATCCTAGTGATGGTAATTTCACGGATGTTTATTTAGGAGATATTATCAGCGATAGCAATGATGGAGGATTCATCCTCAATAACGGTGGTACCAATAGTAATACGGGTTATGCTGTTGCTCTGGCTGATGTTAATGGCAACGGATTAGCTGATGTGATTGTTAGTTCCCCCCAAGCCGATAATGAAGAGGGAATAATTTGGGTTGCCTTTGACCAAGCGGAGGGTACTACCATTGACTTGTCTAGCTTAGAAACTAACGGAAACGGTTTTATTATTAATGGTCATCGTGCATTAAATGAAAATAAAGGTCAATATTTAAGTAGTGCTGGAGACTTTAACGGAGATGGTTATGAAGACATCATTATTGGCCAAAATGGAGGGAATAATTATATTGTCTTCGGCAAAGAAGATGGAACTGAAGTACAGATAAACAATGCCAATATCAATGCTGAAAATTCAGATTTCTTTGTCATTGATGCTCCAACTTATACTCTTGCAAGTTTGGGGATGTCTTATGAAAGTACAAAAAGTTTAGTGGCTAGCGGTGGTGGAGATGTAAATGGAGACGGGTTAGCAGATGTTGTTGTGGCTGAATCGGATGATGAAAATGACACAACAGAAATTAATGTTATTTTTGGTCAAAGTAATAACACTTCAGTAAGTTTAGAGTCAATAGATGATGAGAATGGGACAGGATTCACGATTAGAAAAAGTGGGAAAGATTAATGGAAGCGATGGGGGTTCCCACTACGGTTACTATCAATGATAACAGTGGCAACAGTAACGTCACCATCGATTTCGCCAACGACGAAGGAATAGGCGTTGAAGGTACTTTGAGTAATGGTAATACTTCCGTTAGTTGGTCAGAAGAAGATGGTTGGTCTTTTACTCATTATTTTGGTGATGATAATCCTTATGTTAATAAATTAACTTGGAGTGGTGACCAATTTAGCGGCCAATTTGTCATCCACTATGACAGAGATGAAATTAATGGGCTGTTGGGAGCAAGTTTGTATGGAACAATTAAACAACCCAAAACTACTCTTAACTACGATTTATTTGATACTAATATAGACCCACGAGTGGGACTAAATCAAAATCTCAGCTTAGGATTAGATTCTCTTCAAGGAAATTTGATCTTCACTGAAATGGCCGCCAATGATCCCGAACGCAGTGTTGCTTTTGATAGTGAGTTTGTCAGTGGAAATCTAGACTCTAGCAATTTAACAACGACTTTAATAACCGTTCCTTTGGGAGCAGATGCTAATGGTGATGGAGTGGTGGAAATTGCCACAGAGGTTTCGCCGAATGTAAATGTGACTGACTACACAGAAGTGGATTTAGGCATAGACTACTTCATCACTGCCGGTTATATGGATTACGAAACCACCATCAAATTTGACGGCTATGGTTTTGATACGATGAAAGACCATCTCACTTATGGTGCGGCATGGAGAAGTTTCCAATATGCTTCTCAACCTTGGACTATGGTCACTCAGAGAAAATATATTGGTGATGATTACACTTACTACTTAGGAAGTTACAATAAGGGTTCTGTCAGTGCTGTAGATTTAGAGGGCAATGCGACTATCTCTACGCCTCTAGTTACTTCTTACAATCCTAATGTAGAGAATGCTCAAGCGTTCAACGGGGGAACCCAAGTCGGCAACGTCACTTCTTATCTCATCCAAGAAGATGAAACAACTTACACAGCATCATTCAATAATACTCTCAATGGTTACACCTTTACTTTAGATAGTAATCCTGATTTGGGAAGTGTTGCTAATAATAATGATGGTACATTTACCTTTACCTTGGGTGATGACTTTACCTTCCTCAGCACTGGTGATTATGAAGATGTCTTCTTCAACTACACTGCTACCGATGGTACAAATACCGAAACTGGTAGTGTTTCTATCATCGTTGAAGGAGATGATGGAGAGTTTAGTTTCTTTGCATCATCCACCTCTGCTGATTTTTATCTCTGGGATGGAATCCTAGATACAAACCAAGACACTTATGTCTTAACTCATGGATGGCGTAGTAATGGGGTTACTGATAAAGATTGGATCGATCTTGCCCAATCTATTAAAGATTACAACCCTTACGCCAATATCATCTTTACTGACTGGACTGATCTTGCTAGTAACCTCAACTACTGGGAATCTGCTGATGATACCGCAACTGTAGGACAAGAGTTAGCCACTTTCTTAGACGAACAAGGTGTTGATGGAACTAAAACTACTCTAATTGGTCACAGTTTAGGCGCTCATGTCAGTGGTATTGCTGGTGATAAATATGACGATATCACCGGTAACAGTTCTTTGAGTATGATTATCGGCTTAGATCCTGCTGGCCCCGACTTTGAAGATGGAGCCAGAGGCACCTCTGCTCGACTCGATGCTAGTGATGCCGACCATGTTGTTGCTTTCCACTCTAGTAAAACCCTTGGTTATGATGATGCACTAGGGGATGCTGACTTCTACCTAAACTGGAATGATTTATTAGATATCACTAGCCATCAACCAGGTGAGTCTAGTTTCTTTGGTAATCACGGTTATCCCATTGAGTTGTTGAGTGATCTCTACCAAGGTGTTGCCTATTCTCAAGCTGATGGGACAGTGTTCGACTACAGTGATGTCTATCCCAATACCGCATCAGGTAGTTACGATATCACTACCATTGCCACGGTATAGACATCCGTTTTTCTCTGTTCATGGTTTTGTAGAGGTTTAGCAATGCTAACCCTCTACATTTTTTCTATTGGGGATAGCCTGGCATCTTGCGCCTAGTAACTTGAAGTCTTAGAAAGAGCTATACAAACCTTGAAATCAGGACTTATGGACTTGGCTGATGAAATGGAAAAGACCCAAAAAAAGTAGTCTCTTGGTTCTCGAACGCAACCCGCGAACCAAAGATCCCGTGAAAAGTAAGGGCTAACATTAACCCCGCCCCTTTGATCCATAAAGCTTCTAGAGTGTTAGGATAAGTCCCGTGCTGCCAATACCACCATAAAGGGATAAACCCCCAATAGAAACAGAACAGGAACCGATCCCACTCCGATCCAACTTAAGCATAAGCCTACAATGGGAATTCTCAATAAGGGGGGCAAAGTGGCGGACTCCCCCTGCATCAACTCAGGGGCTAAACCAGTAACAATGGCTAGGATCATCAATAATAATCCGACAATGGCCATAACGATCAAGCCTTGATTGATCGGGGCAAACAGAGAATTGACACTCCTCGCCCTATAAGTGCGAGGATTCTTCAATCAACGATCCGTCTTGCTGATGCAGGATTGCTCCAACAAAAGTAGAGGACAAATCTCCTGAAGCGTTTGGATCTAAGATCCAGGTTCCTGTATGCCCTACAGTACCCAAGGCTCGATTAAGTATATTTTTAGCTGCGTTTTCATCACGATCTAATCGACATCCGCAAGCACAAATATGAGTTCTTGTAGATAATGATTTTTTAACAACAGCACCACAATTAGAGCAATTTTGAGAAGTATAGGCAGGATTAACAGCAACAGTTACCTTGCCCATTTTTACTCCAAAATACTCTAACCATTTTCTAAATTGATACCAACCAGCATCATTAATTGATTTGGCTAAACAATGGTTTCTAACTAAGTTTTTAATCCTCAAATCTTCGTATGCTACCAAATCGTTAGATTGGATTACGCAACG
>JASJDW010000333.1 GCA_030064955.1 Crocosphaera sp. | reverse complement strand
GGTCGATATGGTGCAATACCTTATATTGGAGATTTAAGTCAACTAATTAATTCTAATGGCGAAAAAAAAGAAAAATTCTAGAGGATATCCACGAAGAAATGTTAATACTAGAGAGGTTAAACAACGATTTTTAATTGTTTGTGGAGGAGAAGAAACAGAAAAAAACTACTTTGACTGTTTTCGTATTCCTGGTAATGTGACAAGAGTTAGAGGATTAAATAAAGATCCTGATACTTTAATAAATAAAACAATTGGATATCAAGAAGAAGATGAGTATGATCAAGTTTGGTGTGTTTTTGATAAAGATGATTTTCACAACTTTAACAGCACAATAGAGAAGGCTAAAAATGAGGGATTTTATGTTGCTTATTCTAACGAAGCTTTTGAGTTATGGTATGTGTTACACTTTGAGTTTTTAAGTTCAGGTATTCCTCGCCAAGATTACATAAATAAGTTAAATAAATTATTAGGTAAAAAATATAAAAAAAATAGTGACAGCATCTATGATGAGTTATTTGATAAACAAGAAACTGCCATAAAAAATGCAGAAAATTTATTTAGACAGTATAATAAACCTAATCCTGCTCAAGATAATCCATCAACCACAGTACATTTATTAGTTAAAGCACTTAATCAACAATATAGAAAATAAACAAAATATGTTTAATTATTCAGCAAAAAAACTGTACAAAGACGAAACTTCTACCGTTCCTTAAGGGTTAAATCTTGATGGTTACGAGTCAAATCGTAAGATAAAGGATAGATGAAAGCAACTTATTTAGTTTAAATGATCTATATTTTGTTACCTTAGATCGTAGGGTGGGCAACACAAGACAGCCACTTAATTAGTTTAAATTATTTATACTTTGCCCACCTTAGTCTCATTTCAACTATTCTGGTGGGAACAATAAAATGTTAAACTGGTATTACCATAGTTTTTTTGCTGAACTATTTTCAATCCTTTTATCTCTGTTGGTTGCCAAAATTTAGGATTATGTTCTACTGCAATTTTCCCTTGTTCATTTAATAATTTATAAGTCATAATTAATTCTAAAACAGGCTGATACAAATCACTTTGATAAGGGGGATCAAAATAAATTAGATCAAATTTTTGCCCGTCTAAAGTTTTTAATATTTTAAAAATATCTCCTTTTATTACTTGAAATTGTTGCTCATCGTTAGCTATTTTTTTCCAATTTTCAGCAATAATTTTACAGGCTTTTCCATACTTTTCAATACCAATAACAACAGAAGCACCGCGACATAAGGCTTCTGCACCCATTGAACCATTTCCTGCACATAAATCTAACCAACGACACCCTGTTATTTTCCCTTGCCAAATATTAAATAATGCTTCTCTAACTTTCGCTGAAGTGGGACGAGTTAACTCTCCTGGTACTGTTTTTAATAATCGATTTCCATAAATTCTCATTATTATTGCAAGATTAATACCTTACTCTTCGGTGTGTTTAAACTTTCTTTCTAATTCTTGAAGTTGTTCTTTTTGTGTTTCTAATTCTAGTTGACGACGGGTTAAATCAAGACTTTTTGCTGTAATTTCTTGCCTCCACTGTTCAACTTTTTCTTGTTCTTTTTCGACCCATTCAGGGGTAATAACACCATTAATTAAATAAGTTTCAACTAAACCCATAACCCAATCTTTGGCTTCTTTAACTTCTAAAATTTCTTGATTATTCCCTAAGCTTACTAATACTAAAACCCCATCCCCACAAGACGTAGGGACTGTACAGGGAATCACTTTATTAGACATCGTATCCCAAAGGTTTTGGGATGTTTGGCGTGCTAGCAACAGAAGTTCCATCTCGCCTGAGTTGGGATTTTTTTTCACTTGGGCTAGGTGTAGCATAGTGGGTTACGGGGTTGGCGCGGTGGTAATCTTTATTATTGCAGACGCTTAAGACGTTCACGTAAAATTTCGGCTTGTTTTTCGGCTTCTGCCAGGGCATCTCTTGCCCCTTGAACAACCGCTTCAGGGGCTTTATTGACAAAACCAGGGTTGTTGAGTCGGCCTGAGAGGGATTTAATGTCAGCCTCAATTTTACCTAAATTTTTCTCTAATTTGGCACGAAGAATGGCAATGTCAACGACACCAGACAGAGGAATTAAAGCTTGTATGGTTCCGACGACTCCAGCAATGACTTGTTCCGTTTGTTGTTCTAAGTGGGAAGTAATGGTTAAATTTTCCACTTTTCCTAAGTCTTGGATATATTTTCGGCCTGATTCTAGGATAGACCGTTCTTGCTCACTTTCACTCTGTAATATTACTGAAACCTTCACACCTGGTTTAATATCTGCTTCAGCCCGCATATTTCTTAGGGTACGGATGGTTTCAAACAGGAGGGTAAATGAGTTTTCTAAGTCGGGGTTAATTAGGCTATTATCTACATTAGGATAGGGTTGTAAGGCAATAAATTCGCCCTTGCTTTGACTGAGGGTTTGCCAGATTTCTTCGGTAATATGGGGCATGAAGGGATGGAGTAGTTTAAGAGTGCCATCGAGTACATAGGCTAAGGTTTGTCTAGCAACGTCACGGGAGGGTGTTTCTTCCCAGAGACGGGTTTTCACCAGTTCGATATACCAGTCACAAAAATCACCCCAGATGAACTCATAAAGCCCTTTAGCTGCTTCTCCTAAGCCATAAGCTTCGATATAATCTTTGGTTTGTTTGACGGTTTGATGGAACCGTGAGAGTATCCAGCGATCGCACAATTCTAATTTATCTATCTCAGGAGTCCCTAAACTTTGGGGGGTTTCTCCTTTGAGGTGCATCATGACAAACCGGGCAGCGTTCCAAAGTTTGTTGGCGAAGTTTCGAGAGGCTTCGACAGACTCGGATTGGTCGGTTTTGCGATCGTATTGTAGGCTAATATCTTGTCCTGCGCCAGCAACTTCTCTAATTAGAGTGTAACGTAGAGCATCAGTACCATATTTTTCAACTAAGATTAAAGGATCGATGCCGTTGTTAGCAGACTTAGACATTTTTTTACCATTTTCGTCCCTAACTAAGCCATGAATATACACATCTTGAAAGGGCATTTGATCGGTAAAATAGCCTGCCATCATGGTCATTCTGGCAACCCAAAAGAAGATAATATCAAATCCTGTAACGAGGGTACTGGTGGGATAATATGTGTTTAAATCCTCTGTATTTTCGGGCCAGCCTAAAGTCGAAAACGGCCATAAACCGGAAGAGAACCAAGTGTCTAATACATCGGGATCTTGTTCTAATTTAATGTCATTTCCGTATTCTTTTTTTGCTTTTTCTAGAGCTTCTGCTTCTGAATGCGCCACAATAAAAGGAGTGTTATCGGTAATTTCTTCATTGGTTTCACTGATGACGTACCAAGCTGGAATTTGATGACCCCACCATAATTGACGAGAAATACACCAATCTTTTAATTTTACTAACCAATCTCGATAAACTTTTTTCCAGCGTTGAGGGACAAAATTGGGGGAATTATTTTCGTCTAGAAACTTTAAGGCTTTTTGGGATAAGGGGTCGATTTTAACAAACCATTGTGTGGATAACAAAGGTTCAACAGGAACTTTGCCTCTGTCACTATAAGGAACTGCATGGCTATAGTTTTCTATTTTGATTAAAAAGCCGTCTTCTTCTAACTTTTTAACCACATTTTTACGGGCAACATAACGATCTTGTCCTTCAAAGATTCCTGCATTTTCATTCAGTGTCCCGTCTTTATTCATAATATTAATAAACGGTAACTTATGACGGTTTCCCATCTCGAAATCATTGGGGTCATGGGCTGGGGTAACTTTAACACAACCGGTGCCAAATTCGGGATCAACTAATTCATCTGCAAAAATAGGTATTTCTCGCCCAACAATGGGTAAGGTTATGGTTTTTCCGATCAAATTTTTGTATCTTTGATCATTAGGATTAACCGCTACTCCTGTATCTCCTAACATCGTTTCGGGTCGGGTGGTTGCCACTTCAACATGACCGCTACTGTCGCTTAATGGATAACGAAAGTGCCATAAATGACCGTCTACCTCTTTATTTTCTACTTCTAAGTCCGAGACTGCTGATAGAGATGCAGGACACCAATTAACTAAATAATTACCCCGATAAATTAACCCTGCTTCGTAGAGTTTTACAAATGCCGTTCTCACCGCTTTTGATAATCCTTCATCCAAGGTAAACCGTTCCCGTGACCAGTCGGCAGACAGTCCGATTCTTTTCATCTGGTTAACAATTTTACCCCCAGATTCTTGCTTCCATTGCCACGCTTTTTCTAAGAATTTTTCCCTGCCAATATCATTACGAGTAATACCTTCTGCTTTTAGCTGTTTATCGAGGATCGCATGAACCGCAATACTGGCATGATCCGTTC
Organism: Crocosphaera sp.; assembly: GCA_030064955.1. GTDB lineage: Bacteria > Cyanobacteriota > Cyanobacteriia > Cyanobacteriales > Microcystaceae > Crocosphaera. Next base: position 3,038 of record JASJDW010000333.1, on the reverse strand, counting down.
CAGGGAGACAGAGGGTATTATGACCGCACATCCGATGATAGCGCACCAATACATCCATGAGACAGTCTCCGAACGCATGACCCATGTGGAGGGTTCCGGTAACGTTAGGAGGAGGGATGACAATGCAATAGGTTTCCCCTTCCTTGCTATTATCAGCTTGAAAAACTTGATGGGTGTCCCATGCGTCTTGCCATTTGGCCTCAGTGGTTTTGGGGTCGTATTGGGTAGGTAGTTCGGGTATGTTTGCGGTCATGGACAATAAAAAGTGGGTGTTGACATAGTTACCTTGTTAAATTGTGCCATATTATCGGGGAGATTTATAATTTCTAATTTAGAATTAAAAATTGATCATTTTAATTTAATACTTTTCCTAAAACAAGTCCTTTTACGACAGAAGAAACTTTAGATTTTGATTTTTTACCCCAGGATAATCAATAATGATATCGACAAGCAAGAATTCTAATTTTATCATCTAAAACTTGATAAACTAAACGGTGTTCTTGATTAATTCGTCTTGACCAACAACCTGATAAATCATGTTTTAATTTTTCAGGTTTGCCAATACCTTCAAAGAGGTTTCGTTGTACTTCTTGTATCAGTTTAATGATTTTTAAAGCTTGTTTACGATCGTTTTTAAACCACCAAGCTAAGTCTTCAAAAGCAGCAGCATCAAATTCCAAGTTTTTCACAAACTTCCTCTAATGTGATACCGTCTTGACGATTTTTAGCCTCTACAAGACGCTGTTTCATCTTTGGACTTTTCAATAAGTAAGCCGTTTCTTTTTCTGATTCTATCTCACGCCATACTTCAATGGGAACAATAACGGCAACGGTTTTTCCTTGTTCGTTTGAAATATACTGAATATCTGTTGAGTTCATTTATCAATACCTTGATTAGATTTTCTTCAATACCATTATACTGCGATGAATTGATATTTTATCAATATAGCAGTTCCCATACTTGTGAGGGACAAAGGTGATCGCTTTGAGGCAGGAGGCAGGAGTTAAGTGTACCTCATGAGTCCAAGAAACGCTATAAGAAGGACTTAATATTATTAATCCCCTACAATATTATTAATTCCCTACATAAGTCAGACTTTTAAATTACTCTCCTTAAAATTAGCTTTTTTCTTATCTTTTAATGTTTGTTTAATGATTGGACTTAACCAAGTAAAGTATAAAGCAATGGATAATAAAAAGAAAACCAAACCCAATACTTTAACTTTTTCCCAATTTTTCATCATAATCATCATCCCTAACAAGAATAAACAGAGTTGCCAAGGAACTGCAATGAAAGTGGAAATAATATCATATTTATGTTCTCTGGTTAATCCTTTACTAAATTCTCCCCAAAAGCCAAACGGTTTTGTAGTATTGTAGAAATTTTCGATTACTTTTTTATCAGTTTGATAAGCTTTCGGAGCTACATAAGTACCAATTATTCCCCCTAATAAAGAACAAATTGCAGGAATAAAAAAGAGAATATATTCTTGATTTTGAGGATTATTAATTATGGGTAAAATAACGGCTTTTGTGAGAATAGCAGCGATCATTCCTGCTAAAGTTCCCCATGCAAAGCCATAACCATTAAACTTCCACCAATACCAACGTAATAATAAGGGAATTCCTAAACCAACCCCTAAACCTAAAGATAACCAACCCCAAATTTCATTAACATTAGTTAAATTAAAGCTAAAAAACAAACCAATTACAACAATTAAAAGAGAGGCTAGACGACTTTGAAAAACTAATTTTTTTTCATGTTCTTCAGAATTATTAATAAGATTATTTTTCAGCAAATAAGGTTCGTAAATATCCTTAGTCCAATAAGCAGCACTAGCGTTAATAATTGATGAAAAGGTTGACATGGCAGCAGCCATAAAACAAGCCACTAATAAACCTTTAATTCCTGTTGGTATATAAGTATTAATAACAACGGGTAAAATTAATTCTGGGTCAGTAATAGGGGAAGTATGGGTTAAACCGTGGTGAATTCCTAAGATGGCAAAAGCAGAAATGAGCGGCCAACGAAAGGACATTGAAACAATCCAAAACAGGGATAAAAAAGCGGTGTCCTGTTCATTTCTTGCTGCAAAATATCGTTGTGCCATATAGCCCCCTGCACCGCTAAATCCTTCGATTATAGTTTTAAGAAGATAGAAGAGTATTACCCCACCAAATAAATTAAAAATTGCATAATCTCCTGGTAAATTAGCTGTTATTGGTGGAAAAATACTACTCCAATCTGTAAAACTCCAATCCTTAATTAAGAAACCATCCCCATTAGGAATTGAGACAGAAAATGTATCAGGTAGTGTCACTGTTGTCCAACATAGCCAAGACATATAAAGAATGCAACTAAGGATTAATAAACCTTGAAAAACATCAGTCCAAATCACCCCACTAAAGCCACTTGCAATGGTATAACTAGCCGCTAAAACTACCAATAAAATAGAAGCGAATCTATCACTAATTCCCATTAAATTACCAATAAATTTACCTCCACCAATAGAAAAATAACTCATTGCACCAATGGAAAAAATAATGGTAGAAACAGCACTAATAAGACGAGCAAATTCTCCCCCTTTTCCTTTCCCAAAACGAAAAATCATCCATTGCGCTGTGGTTACAACCCGTTTTTTTTCACCATTTTCATCAAGCATAACTGCCCTTCTTGTCCATTTACCCATAAAAATCATGAGAAATGCCATAATTAGCACAATACCGCCCCTAATTTCGATAAAAAAGCCTTGAGTTCCCAAGGCATAAACCAAAGCAGCAATGACCATTGTTCCAGCAATATCTACGTTAGAAGCCATTCCTGAAGCCCCTAACGCCCACCAGGGGTAGTCTCCGAGGACATATTCGTCGCTTTTCGTACGCAGGGAACGCAATAAACCACGAATATCTTTCTTTTTTAGGAAATTACTAACCTCTTTTCTGTTACGAAATAAAAGGGGCATAAAGCCAATAATGAGAGTGAGAATTAAATAAATGAAGATAATTATATAATCAATTGTTTGCATATACTTTTAAAG
>JASJDW010000048.1 GCA_030064955.1 Crocosphaera sp. | reverse complement strand
ACCGGACGCTTTGGAGAAGAAGGGATTCGTGAAGATGGACGCAACCTCATCGAAGAAGCCCAAGAAGACGGTTATACTGTTGTTTACACCCTCGAAGAATTAGCCAACTTACCCAGTGATACGGACAAAGTATTGGGTATTTTTGCAGCAGAAGACACCTACAACGACACCACAGAAGCTAATTTAGTTGAGGAAGGTTTTGTAGATGAAGAAGGGAACTTAATTCTTTATGGTCAACCTGGCAACGAAAATCCTCCCACCGTTGCCCAAATGTTAGAAACCACCCTAGGATTAGATAAATTCGTCAATGCTGAAGACGGCTTCATGGTCGTCCTCGAAGAAGAAGGATCAGACAATTTCCCCAATAATAATAACGGTGCCGGAACCATTGAAGCCACTCTACGGGCAGATGCTGCCATTGGAGTTGCACAGGACTTTGTTAACAACGTTGATCCTAATACGTTAGTGTTGACCGCTGCTGATAGTGATGCTGGTGGTTTAGAAGTAGATGACGTATCTGGTGACACTGTGGGTAGCGTCAGTGTCCAAGGACCTTTTGACACCCCTGTTCCTCGGGATGGTACCACTGGTAACGATACTGCTCCTTTTGTTACTGGTCAACCAGATGCAAATGGGGACATTTTTGAATTTGGTATAGCTTATGCAAGTACCACTGATGTTGCTGGTAGTATTGTTTCTAAGGCATACGGTTTGAATTCTGATTTATTGGGCAATACGGTGGACAATACAGATATGTACCGTATCATGTACGAAACCCTCTTTGGTGTTGCCCCTGAAGACGTAGAACGACCTGAAGCAGTTGCCTTTGGGTCTGCTGAAGATGACTTGTTTGATACAGTTATCTCAGAAAGTGATTTTGTTGGTGCAGCGAATCAAATGTTATTTGCTGGTAGTGGCAATGACTATGTTGACGTTTCCCAAACCCCTGATGCGTTTAACCGCATTGACTTAGGTAGTGGCGATGACCTGTTCTTTGCTGGTAGTGGCGATCGCGTTTTAGCTGGTTCTGGAGACGATATCCTCTTCTTAGGTTCTGGCGGTGATAACGTCGTCACAGGAGGTAGAGGCAGTGATCAATTCTGGCTTGTAACCGACTCAGAAGACTTACCTGCTATGGCCAATACCATTACAGACTTTACCATTGATGAGGATGTGATTGGCTTTGGTGCTACAGATCTTGATTTTGATCAGTTAAGCTTAAGTCAAGAGGGTAACAATACAGTGATCAACGCTTTGGGACAAGATTTAGCCGTCTTATCCAATATTCAAGCAACTGACTTGAGCGCGTCTGATTTTGTATTTGCCTAATTATTAAACTTAACTAGGGCTCAAGGGAGAAATACTTAAACTCTCCCTTGTTTCCCTATTTTGTTAAGTTGAAAAAAATATCTTTTGCCTCTTGCCTTATATCACTCGCTAATTTTAAACAAGGTGCAAGATTTAAGTAGTGCATAGATGAGTTTCCCACAGAACAAAAGTTTAAATAATCTGAAAATGTCGCTAAATTAGACTATAAGTAGTTAAATTATATTGATAAAAATCGTGCGAGATTTTCAATCCATTCAACAAACAACCTACGACCTCATTGTAATTGGTGGCGGAGTCAATGGGGCAGGAGTCGCACGGGATGCGGCTTTACGAGGCTTAAAAACCATTCTTATTGAAAAAGGAGACTTTGCTGGTGGCACCTCCAGTTGGTCTACCCGTCTCATTCACGGCGGTTTACGATATTTAGAATATTTTGAAGTTCCCTTAGTCCGAGAATCCTTACGAGAACGGGAAATTCTTCTACATACTGCTCCTCATTTGGTTAGACCCCTGTTGTTAACCATTCCTATCTATAAAGATCGCTCTCGTCCCTATTGGAAAATTTGGGCTGGAATGTGTCTCTATGATATTTTAAGCGCGGATAAAACAGTTCCGTCCCATCGAATGCTCTCCGAAGCAAAATTTAAACAACTCTTCCCCTCCATGGATCCTGATGGTTTAGTGGGTGGAGCCCAGTATTATGATGGTCAAGTAACTTATGCAGAAAGACTTTGCTTAGAAAATATCATTTCAGCGGATGAAGCTGGAGCAACGGTGCTAAACTACGTCAAAGTGACCCAATTACACCGCCAAGGGGATAAAATAACCCATCTCACCTGTCAAGATGTTCTCACAGGGGAAGAGTTTACGGTTAAGGGTAAAGAAAAATGTATGGTCATTAATACGTCTGGTCCTTGGGTTGATTCAGTGTGTCAGCTAGGGGTAAGAGATGGTAACAATGCACCTATCGGTAAAACTCAAAAAATTGGCGGTACCAAAGGCAGTCATATTGTGGTCGAACCCTTTGCCGGTGCGCCTGACACTAGCTTATACGTCGAAGCCAAATCCGATGGCCGTCCCTTCTTTATTGTGCCTTGGTTGGGGATGTATTTGATCGGAACAACGGATTATCGTTTCGATGGAACTCCCGATCAACTAAAAGCAGATAACGACGAAATTGATTACTTATTACAAGAAACTAACAATATTATCCCCAATGCTCGTTTATCTCGTAAAGATGTAAAATTTACCTATTCTGGGGTACGTCCTTTACCCAACGCAGAAGGGAAAAAAGCAGGAAGTATTACCCGTCGTCATATTCTTTTTGATCATAAAAAAGAAGGGGTTAACAATCTTATTTCTCTCATTGGTGGAAAATTGACCACCTATCGCCAAGTGGGAGAAGAAATTGTTGATAAAGTATACAAAAAATTAGGTAAGTCTGCTCCTCCTTGTCCCACAGAAGAGCAACCCTTGCCTGGTGCTATTTTACCTAACGATCCTCTCATTCAGCAAACTGTGTCAAACTATGAGGGTAAAGTCCCCCGTAACTCCATTAATCATCTGTTTAAGGTGTATGGAGCAAAAGCAGTGGATGTGTTAAAGTTAGTGGACTCAGAACCCAAGTTAGGGGAGTTAATTACCCCTGAGTTACCAGATATTAAAGCACAGGTAGTGTATGCAGTGCGTCATGAATATGCTTATACGTTAGTGGATATTACCCGTCGTCGCACAGCGATCGCCATGGAAGCACACTATGGGTTAGAAGCGTTACCAACCCTCATTGATACCCTAAAAACCTATTGTGGATGGGATGATTATAAATGTGCAACAGCTAAAGAAAACTATCTCAGTTATATGAAAAATAACTGTATCCCTGATTTTGATGATGTTAACACTGAAGTTGAATCCCGAAACTGGGATAGGGAAGAAGTGCCTCTTTTTTAATAATTATTCCCCGCTCCAAAAGTGCGGGGATTTTTTCCTTAGTTCAGTGATTTTTTCGGATTTGCTAAGGATAAAATGCTCAATAGCCAAGCAATATTAGAAAATAATAAATATCTCCAGGCAAAATCTGGACTAACGATTATGTAGGGAAGAAAATTGACTACACCGCCTCCAAATAAGAAAAGATAACCAGCATTTTCCCAAGACTTGGGTTTATATTTTATGGTTGTGTAAAGGGTCGTTATCAAGGAAATCATTAATAAAATATAATGTCGATAAGGTAAATTTAAGATAAAAAATCTTGGATCATTGGTAACCAAATTTAAGAATTTAACAATTCTTCCTCTGATAGTAGGTAGATAGTTTTTAGACTTGATGTTTAATTCATTAGATAACGAATTAACAGGAATATCGGGGCTAAAAGGGAACAACAGTTGATTAATTTGTAATAGACTAGAAATAGCACATAATTTATATTTTATGAAAGCTTGAGGATAATTAAGACTTAACTTCCAAAAATCTTCTACAATGGAGGCTTTCATGGCTTCACCCTGCATATTTCTTAAAGGGGCTTTTTTTCCTAAATAAAGATATTGATCATTCAAACCACAACGATAATTTTTAACAGCTTTTTCCATGTTTTCTCGACCTAACTGATCAGGAGATTTAAGAAAGTTTAAATCATTGATATTTTTTTCAGTAAAATGTAAAGTTCCAATCAATTCCAAAGAAAAATAAAAATTCATCTTTTCTTGAGAGGTTAGTTGTTTGTTGAAAGCAGAAAGAGAAGAAGCAAACTCTTCCCTTTCTTGAGGGCTTAAATGGCTATTACCATAATAAAAATTACCGATCGCTCTGGAAGTAAATAAAGCCAAGATCATCAAAAAAATGATGAAGTATTGTTTTTTTCGATTGGAAGAAGATAAACTAAATAAAAAGTAGGAAATGATATAAACATAAATCATTAAAAGAAACATAGATAAAAAGATATTGTGGCGAGTTAAAACAGAAAACAGGCTCAATAAAAAGATGATTCCTAAAGGTAAACCATTGTGCAAAAAAGATTTTTGATGATTATTAGAACGTCTATCTTTGAGAATTTGATAAAGAGTTGTTATCAATAAGAAGAACCAGATAAGTGACCAAATATCTTTAATCGGACTGATAGAAAATGTCCAAAGAGGATAATAAAATGGAAGAAGAATATTAACAATTAATTTTATATTTGTATTAGTGATAAAAATTTCAGTAGCATAAAATAAAGTCAACCATAAAATCACTCCTTGTAAAAAGCATAAAATAGCCATTTGTTGCTCAGCCACTAAATTAGGAAAAAGAACAATAATGGCTCTCATGATTAAAGTAACCCCGATAGGATGTACATCTGTATAAAAATTTTCGGTTGCTTGTTTCCATTGATAAAGTGCATCGGAGTTAGGAAGTCCAGGATAAAAAACAGACATCCAAAACGAACTTATAAGTAGGGAAACCCCCATTAGCAATAACCATTTTTTTATGGGTGAACTAAATGACAATAAATCTTTCATTTTTTAATTGTTACTCTGAAAAATTATAAGCTTGGTTGACCATACTATAGCAGTTCCCATACTTGTGAGGTACAAAGTTTTCTAGTTTTAGGAGTCAGGAGTCAGGAGTTCCTCGCTCCGCTCCGGCTAAGCGCGAACAGGAGTTAGGGATTAAATATTAGATGTACCTCATGACTCTGAGAAACGCTATATAGCATTAAGTTCTAATTTTTCCAGTTTACCAACAGCATTCCTTAGTTGAGCTAATTGATTTTCTCCAAATTCTTTATTTTGCTTTTCTATATTTTTCCTGATTTTATCATTTTCAACAGATTTTTTTAGGCTTTTTTCTAACATTCAACATTTCTGTTCAAAATTAAACTAATATAATTAGTCTATGTGACAGATCCAGGAGTCGATTTTATTTCTACTACCCCCAAATAATAACTACGATTATAGTAATGGTAAACAGTTTATCTCATCCTTATTATCTACAACAAGGGAAAACCCAAGATAAAGCCAGACTGTTGAAATTTATGGAACTCACCTATGAAGAGTTGTTTCCTGAACAGTCTAATTTTAGTCATTTAAACAATACTATTGAACAATATTTATCTCCGAAAACGCCGTTGTGGTGGATTGAATATCAACCAGACAATAAAACACCATCAGAAAAGGTAGCTTGTTTGTGGATGGGAACGGGAGTGGATCAAGTGAGTGGCGATCGCTACGGACACATCTTTTTGATTTACGTTAAACCCAACCATCGTCGTCAAGGGTTGGCTACCACTTTAATCCAACAAGGACAACAATGGGTGCATGAGCAAGGGTATCATCAAATGGGACTCCAAGTATTTGTACGCAATCAAGTTGCTCAAAAACTTTATAATAAATTAGGATTTCATCCTCAATCTTATTTAATGTTCAAAGCTTGGAAGATTAAGGAATAAGGGGATTTTTTAACCATTGCCTAACCTTACCATTATCAATTAACTAAGTGATTTATCCTAAAATTCGTTATGATGCTTTAACAAGTCGACAACTGTGAGAAGTGAGACGGATATGAATAAACACCATAGTTTAAAATCTTTAAAAAAAACCCTCCTTAAACAAAGCATTAGCTTGGTGAGTGGACTGGGTATCTTAACCAGTGGAGTCGGTTTCAACGGAGCGATCGCATCAACAGAAACCTTAGTGATTCCTGAAAATCCTACCCCCACCGTGAAACCAGAACCAGCTTCCCCACCTCCTGTGAAGGTGCCGAAGGTTTCTCCCTCTGTTCCCCCAAGCACTGCTAACAACACAAAACCTGTACAACAACGTATTTCTAATAAACCAAACTCCCCCAAAGTTTCTCCGAAACCTTCAGTTTCCCAGGTTCGCCAAACCCCTAAACCTCAAGTTAAATTATCGGCTCCTAAAATTTTAGATCCTCAAACATCTAAAAACGAACCCCCCAAAACCCTAAAACAAGCCTTAACGCAACCTCAAACTATCCAATTATCTCCTTCTGTCACTAGCGCAGGGGGTAATAATAGTTACATTGATACCAAAAGCTACGGTAATCCTAACCCAACGATTACAAAGCCTAATAAAGTTGTCTTAACGGAACGTTCCACCGGCTGTCAAACCGTTGCCCAAAATGGTCAATTATCAGGGGGAAATTGTGGTACAGTAGCCACTCAAAAGCCTAAAGTTCAAGCTCCCCGGCAGTTAACTTCTCGTCGTGTTACCTTAGCCTCTCGTCAAGCAAAAACAACCACACAAGTCGCTCAACGAGTCAGTTCCCCCCCACAGGTTCAACCGTTGCGCTTAAAACGCCGTCCTATTGGTTCTGAACAAGTGGTTAGTTTACAACCCATCCAACGTCAGGGTTTATCCATTGCGTTAGAACCCCTACCCCGTTATAACCGCGCTGCTTCTATGTACACGACGACTGTTCCTCAACAGCGCAACACTGACTTAATTTTTCCCTTACCTGTGGTCGCTACAATGACCTCCGCATTTGGTTGGCGTGTTCACCCTATCTCTGGAACCCAAAGAATGCACAATGGGACTGATTTTGGCGCACCTTTAGGGACTCCTGTGTTAGCAACCTATTCTGGGGAAGTGTCTCATGCGGACTGGTCAGGAGGTTATGGGTTAATGGTGGTGCTACGTCACCTAGAAGGGACTCAAGAATCTCGTTATGCTCACCTTGCTGATATCTATGTCCAACCTGGAGAATGGGTAGAACAAGGTACAGTTATTGGACGGGTTGGTAGCACCGGCTATTCCACTGGACCACACCTTCATTTTGAATGGCGACATCTCACAGAACAGGGATGGGTTGCTGTGGATGCTGGCCTTCATTTAGAGTACGCTATGGATAATTTAATCCGTGCAATGCAGTTTGCCCAAGCGAGTGAAACCCCTGAGAGTTAGGTTAACGTGAGTTCGATAATAGGCTTTTTTGATGGCTAGAATCTAACTTTACCGAGTAACCAATCAGTGATCAACTCAGGAGTATTCTTTTTCACCCAATAGAAAGCGATCGCCCGAAAACTGGGTTTAGAAAGTCTAGCAATTAATCGCATCACTCGGTTGAGAGGACGTACAGCTACTTTTTGATTGATTAAATTGAGAGAACCCACATCATAAAGACAATCAATTATCATCTTAAATGTGGCTGCTTCTCTCTGCATTAAATTCTCAACTAAGAGCATAACATTTTTTTTCTGCTCTATTTCTAGTCGTTGTACTTCTGAAAGTTTAGGGACATATTTAGCCACTTGTACTGATTGTTTTGGATCGTTTCGAGAAAGCACCATAAAAAATTCTAGACTAACACTCTCAGATACTATAAACTAGACCAGACTAACTTAACCAGTTTTTAATCATCAATCATAACCCCTTACCTAAAAGTCAGACTTGTTTTTTATGCTGTTTACTAATAGTACAATATTGAATCAAAAGTATGAATAACAGTAAGCCAACAACATACTTAAGCGAGTCAGGAACCGAGGGATTAGGGGAAAAAAATCCCTCAATTATTCCTGCAATAAATAAGAGAGGAACAATACCAAAAACCAGTTTTGCTGCTTGTAATCCGTAAATTTTCAAAGCATCGCTACGGTTATATTTTCCTGGGAATAATAACCCTTTAGCAATCAATAATCCGGCACCTCCTGATAAAAAAATGGCAGGTAATTCTAAGGAACCATGAGGGAAAACAAAGGCCCAGAAGGGATAGGCTAAATTATTTTGTCCCACAAGGGTCGCAATACTACCGATCAGTAACCCATTATAAAAAAGAATAAACAAGGTTAAAATTCCTGCAATAATACCGCCACCAATAACCCGAAAAGACACCGACATATTATTAATCATGATGCCACTAGAAGCTAAAGGTTCCATACCAATAATTGATCCCATCCATAATTCTTGATCGTCTCGAACTTTTGTAATTAATTCTGAAGGAACCACCAAAGCGATAAAATTAGGGTCACTCCAACAATACCACCAAGCAATTAACCCACCTAGAAGAAAGGTAAGAGTAGCGATCGCAGTATATTGCCAAGTTTTCTGTACCGTTTCAGGAAACCCCCAACGGTAAAATTTCCAAATTCCTCCCCAGTTTTGCGTGCGCGGACCTTGGTAAATTTGACTGTAAGCACGGGTGGTTAAATGGTGTAAGTCTTGAATGAGAATGGTTCCCACTTGGAAGCTTTTAGCACGAGCAAGATCTGCTGAGACAGAGCGGTATAATCCTGATAATTCTTGAATTTCTGGAGCTTTTAAAGATTTAATGCCTTTTTTCTCTATTTTTTTTAACAGGAAATCCAGTCGTTGCCAATGGGGTTCCCGTCGTGCAATCCAACGTTGAATTTTCATTATAATTTCCCTCGATTTTGAGTAACTTGTCTTAAGATCATCGTGAGTTGCTTGTTTTTACTTTATTTTTCTTTAATTATCTCTGATGTCTAACCCTTCTCCAGATTACCAGTCTCCCGGACCGTTGAGTGTCGGTAATGTCATTAGTGCTGCTGCTCGAATTTATCGCGATCGCTTTGCTGTCTATTATAAGTTAGCTTTAATTGCCTATCTTTGGGGATTTGTTCCTATTTATGGATGGGCAAAATTCATGGCTATTTCGGGTTTATTATCCCGTTTAGCTTATGGAGAAGTCAGTGGACAACCAGAAAGTGTTAGGGAAGCACGTCGTCATATTAATCCCCGTTTGTGGACGTTTTTTTTAACAGCATTGTTAGTGGGTTTAATTTTCTTGGGATGGTATTTATTGTTTCTTATTATTTGGGGTCTTGTTTTATTTGTTTTAGCAACCCTTGCTTCTCAAGATGGTGCTTGGTTTGTCTGGGGAATTTTTGTTCTTTTAGTGATAGTAGGCATCGTTTTATTTATTATTAGTATTCTCTGGCTTAGCTCTCGATTATATTTAACAGATTTAGCCATTGCTATTGAAAATCAATCTTCAGTAACCAAGGTTATTAATCGAAGTTGGCAACTAACTAAACAATTTATTTTGCGGATTATGCTAATTGTTTTTGTTGCTTTTTTAATAGCGATTCCTATTTCTTTAGCACTACAAATTATTGATACTTTAATACGCTTGATATTGATGGTTATTTTTTCGCAAGATTCTATAATTTTCGGGCTTGTCTATTTTCCCCTCTCTTTTATTATTTCTTTTGCTATCTCTGCTATTTTACTTCCTTTTTGGCAATCTATTAAAGCTGTTGTTTATTATGACTTACGGAGTCGCAGAGAAGGTATTGATATACAATTGCGAGATTCAATTTAATCTTTTACAAAATGATAGAATCATGAACTTTTTTAATCGATTTAAAATAGAAACCCCAGAAAGTGTCGAACTAGAATTTACCCTGGCAGGTATTGGAAACCGAGTCTATGCTTTCGTTATTGATTCAATTATTTTGGGATTAATTATTACTATATTGCTCATTTTTGCAGCATTATCTTTTCTCAATACTGGCTTAATCTCTAACATTTTTGGAATTCCACAAAATCAAGCTTTTTTATGGATTTTAGCTATTCAATTTTTTATTATTTTTGTGACTTATGTGGGCTATTTTGTTTGTTTTGAAACCTTATGGCAAGGGGAAACCCCAGGGAAACGATATGTTAAAATTCGGGTTATTCAAGATAACGGCAGACCGATTAATTTGCAACAAGCAACCCTACGAGCTTTATTAAGACCTATTGATGATTTATTCTTTTTAGGGATCTTTTTTATTATTTTTGGTCAGCAAGAAAAACGGATCGGAGATTGGGTTGCCGGAACCATTATTATTCAAGAAGGACAAGGAAAAAAAGGGACAAATTTAACCGTTTCAAAAGAAGCAGAAGACTTAGCTAACTACCTACAAACCAATGCTAATTTATCTAAGTTATTACCCGAAGATTTTGCTACTATTCGCAGATACTTACAACGTCGAGATGAGATGTTTACTGAAGCTAGAGTTGAATTAGCACGAAAGTTAGCCTATCAAGTTAAAGATATTATTGAACTTGAGGATATTCCAGAAAATATTACGGCTAATCTATTTTTAGAAGCGGTTTATTTAGCCTATCAACAACAATTTTAAACTATGATCGACTAGATATTAAGCACAGATGTGTGGTTCAGGAAATATAGCAGTTCCCATACTTGTGAGGTACAAAGTTTTCTAGTTTTAGGAGTCAGGAGTTCCTTAACGAAGTTCCGGCTCTAGCGAACAGGAGTCAGAAGTTAGGGATTAAATATTAGATGTACCTCACTCGTTAAGAGAAACGCTATATTAGGCCATGAACTTTCTTTAAGTAACTGAACAAAATTGTTGATTAAGAGGGAGAATGGAAGGGTTAATTTTGGATAATCTTAGACCTTGAAGGATAGTTGACATTAAAATAATGACTTCCCCTAATCTATTAATAGCCAGACAAAAAAACTTACAATTCATCGGTGAACATAAAAACGCTTTCGACTTAGAGTATCTTTATCCCCTCGATTTATTTGAAAATCTAGTTGCTCAAGTAGAACCTTGTCGTATTGAATGTTCTTGTAAGATTGAAGAGAATAAACTCGACCCTGCTCGGTTTAATTTAGCAATTAATGATAACTTTGCTAAAAAAGCAGGGCAGTTTCTAGAGTTTTTTCATCAAGTGGAAAACCGAGTAGGCGTTGCTTTAGATTATACTCCTCTGTCTCTTTTTATGAAAGGGTTTGACTATAGTAAAGTTAACCAAATTATGGCAGGGATTGATGCTCGGACAGAGTTAGCTCAAGCACGGGTTAAAACCTGGTGGGCAATTGATAATTATCCTGAAAAATTAGAGACAGCTATTGCTCTTTCAAAAAGTGATAGTAAAGCCTTAAGACTGTTGTTAGAAATGAATAATAGTCTTGTGGTGGGATTTCATCTTTATCTAAAGGGGAAAAGTGAAGTCAGATTGTATCCATCTGTTAGCAGAAACGAGTTTGAAAAAATAGAAATACAATCACAACTTTCCCAAATTTTATCGACTCCTGCCCTTAAATTATTAGAAGATAGTGGGGCGATTTCTTTGGTATTAAAAGAAGACGGAGATAAAATATTGCACTATCATCTTCTCCCAGAAAAAGTTAATCTTTTTGTGGATAATTTGCATCAAGATATATTAACACGCGCCCATGCACCCTATCGAGATAAATGTCAATCTCTAGGGGTAACGGTTTCTTTAAGCGAAAAAGAGCTTTTAAACGGCTCACTTAAAACCATTAATGTTTATTACATGAATCAATGAAAGAATAATCTTAATTTATAGGGAAAGAACTTACATCAAATCCATCTGAACTGTTCAACAGAGGTTAAAAGATGATAGCAACTAAAACCACTTATCCTGGATTAAAAATTCCTCCTTTAGAGAATGGTGACAAGCTGACTCGCACAGAATTTGAGCGTCGTTATTATGCTATGCCTAAACAAAAAAAGGCAGAATTAATAGAAGGAATTGTTTATATAGTATCTCCGCTAAGAATTACCAATCATGGTGAACCTCATGCTCGAATTATGACTTGGTTAGGTAACTATTGGGTAACGACACCAGGAATTGAATTAGCAGATAATTCTACAGTGCGTTTAGATATTGATAATGAACCACAACCTGATGCACTATTAAGAATTAAACAAGGTGGACAATCAAAAATTAGTGAAGATGGTTATGTAGAAGGTGCGCCAGAATTAATTGTAGAAATTGCAGCTAGTAGTGTTTCTTTAGACTTCCACAAAAAACGTAACGTTTATCGTCGCAATCAAGTGCAAGAATATTTAGTATGGCGCGTTGATGAGGGAGAAATTGATTGGTTTAGCTTAAATAACCAAGAATATATCACCCTTGAACCCAATGCAGAAGGCATCATTTCTTCCCAAATTTTCCCTGGTTTATGGTTAGATAAACTAGCTTTATTAACAGGAGACTTAGCCAAAGTTTTAGCCACCTTACAACGAGGACTAACTATCCCTGAACATCAAGCTTTTGTTAACCATTTATCATCAGATTCAGAGACTGTTTGTAAATAGAATATTAAGACGGTAGGGTGGGCAAGTTAAGGACTTATCTAAACTCGTCTCATCCTTGCAAACCTTGCCCACCCTACAAAATTCGTTGTTATTATTTCTTTAGGAACAGTCTCTCAAATTCATGACCAAAAAATACAGTTTGGATTATTGATCTAGGCAAAGAAACCCCCCGATTTGTTACCGCTCGACCCTTTGTAGAAAACAAGGAGTAATCAGAATATGCTCAAAGAATTAGATGTAATTAGTTTAACCCATGACATTGAAGAACATGGATTAAAAAAGGGAACTCAGGGAGCCATTGTTCATTGTTATGATGATCAAGAAGCTTATGAGGTAGAGTTTGTGAGTGAGTCAGGAGAAACCTTGGCTTTATTAACTTTAGAAAAAACTGACATTGAGTTAAAACTTGTTCAGATGAAGTCAATTTTATGTTAATAACTAAAGCTCGATTTAAAACCGTTCCAGACGGTAGGGTGGGCAAATGAGAGTTTTGTCTGGACTACCCATCAAGTAAAAAACTTTGCCCACCCTACAAAACTGGTTTTTAATGTTCCTTAAAACCTTTGAAACCGTCCCAGTTCACCCAAAACTACTGATAACTGAAATGACCATACCTGGACTCACAGAACTCCAACAACGTACCAAAGGAACCCCAGAGATAACGGTAGCGGTTCTCGATGGGGTAGTGGATGTTAATCATCCTTGTTTTGCTGGGGCAAACCTAACCCGTTTACCCACCCTGGTACGACATCAAGCTACCACTGGGCAAATGTCCACCCACGGAACCCATATTGCCAGTTTAATCTTTGGACAACCGGACACTGAAAGAGCCGGTATTGCCCCTCACTGTCGGGGGTTACTCGCTCCCGTCTTTAGTGATGATAACCGCAAACTATCCCAACTGGACTTAGCCCGCGCCATCGAACAAGCAGCCGAAAACGGTGCTAATGTCATTAATATTAGTGGGGGTTCCCTCACCGATATGGGAGAAGCAGAAGACTGGTTAGTGCGTGCCGTAGAAATGTGCCGAGATAGGAATATTCTCATCGTTGCCGCCGCCGGTAACGATGGTTGTGACTGTCTCCACGTTCCGGCTGCCCTCCCTGCCGTTTTAGCGGTGGGGGCAACCGATACGAGGGGACATCCTCTCGACTTTAGTAACTGGGGGGAAACCTACCAAAGCCAAGGTATTCTTGCCCCTGGTGAGAATGTCATCGGGGCTAAACCGGGAGGAGGAACCCTAGCTATGAGTGGCACTAGCTTTGCTGCTCCCATTGTCACTGGCGTTGTCGCTCTCCTGCTTAGCTTACAGGTGAAACGGGGAGAAACCCCTAACCCCCAAGCGGTACGAGACGCTATCCTCGCCAGTGCGCAGCCCTGTCAGTTCGCCGGAACTGAAAACGGGCGTAAATGTTTAGTCGGCGTTTTAGATATTGCCGGCGCTGTGGAAAAATTAACAGGAGAAATTATGTCTGAATCAATGGAAACTCAAGCAATGGTAGAAGCTTCTGGTTGCAGTTGCGGTGGAACCCCAGAACCCACCGTTGACCCCCAAAAACAAGCCCAAACCCCTGAAGTGGTGGCCGCCGCAGTGGAAACCCCAGATAATGCTGTTCCTTCCCCTGAAGTGACCACAGCCCAAACCCCGATCAATTCTACAATTAACCAAGGAACTCCTATGCCAGAAATCACCCCCAACCCCGTTACCCCTAGCCAAAGTGCTGAACCCGCAGGTGGCATGGTTTACGCCATTGGAACCCTCGGCTATGACTTTGGAACGGAAGCCAGACGGGACTCTTTTAAACAGTTAATGCCCGCCGTTACCATTGAAAATACCCAAATTCCAGCTAATCCCTACGATGCTCGTCAGATGGTGGATTATTTAGGGGATAATCTCTATGAAGCGAAATCTTTGATCTGGACGCTTAATTTAGAGTTAACTCCTGTCTATGCCATTGAACCGTTGGGTTCCTTTGGTAGTGAAGTCTATGCAGTGCTGCAACAACTGTTATCCGGTCAAGTGCAAGCAGAAGACAGCGAAGACTATATCGAACGGGTGAGTATTCCTGGACGCATTACAGGACGTACTGTACGCCTCTTCTCCGGTCAAGTGGTTCCCGTCATCGAACCCCAAAGTCCGAGAGGGTTATACGGATGGCGTGTTAATACTTTAGTCAGTGCTGCTTTAGAAGCGGTGGGTGCGGAACTTGAAGGGGCAGACGAAGCACAAATGCGCCGTACCCTCAGCAGTTTCTTGAACCGCATTTATTATGATTTACGCAACTTAGGGCAAACTTCCCAAGACCGGGCGTTAAACTTTGCTGCCACTAATGCTTTCCAAGCTGCTCAAACTTTCTCTGAAGCGGTGGGTGCAGGAATGGAACTCGATAGCATTAATGTGTCTAAGAGTCCTTTCTGTCGTATGGATAGCGACTGTTGGGATGTGCAGTTAAAATTCTTTGACCCTGAAAATAGCCGTCGTGCTAAAAAGGTTTTCCGCTTTACTATTGATGTTAGCGATCTAATTCCTGTTACTTTGGGTGAAGTTCGTTCTTGGTCTTCTCCTTATTAAAGGAGGCAGGAGTTGAAAGGCAGGAGGCAGGAGGTCGGTATAGATGGGGATTTTAACTCACATCTAACCGAAGACCGCCAAATCGAGGTGCGACCCCAGCGAATCGGGTTCGCCTAGGGAATGCGCATCAAGACAGGCTTTACTTTAACTAAAAATCTTCCCTCCTGCCTCCTGCCCCCTGCCTTCTGCCTCGCCCGAAGGGCTGTTAAAAAAGACCACAGCTAGGGAAAGAAATAGGCATAGATTAGTTAATAGTCATTCTCCTGATTTTCTTTCCCTGCTCAAACTGAAAATCATTCAGAAAAAAGTAGAGAAGAAAATATTGAATTTCTATTAGCTATTTTAGTTTTTCTTCGGCTCTGCTTGACTGATTCTATTGTCTATTTTTGCGTAATAATTATTGTTAAAAATAGTAAAACTAGAAGCTAATCAATTGACAAATCAAAGGAATATAGGTATGCTAAATCTATCAAGTTCAAAGATTAATTCTGAGAACTAAACAACTCAAAAAAATAGAAAAAAAACCGATGAAAACCAAAAAATTAACCCCCCGTAACGTGGCTCCTGTACTAGGCTAAATCTATCAAGTTCTTAGATGAATTCTGAGAACTAAACAACGCAAAAAATAGGAAAAAATTCATGAAAACCAAGAAATTAACTCCCCGTAACGTAGCACCTGTACAACGGGAAAATACCGCTACTATCTCCCGTGATGGCAATGCGATC
>JASJDW010000047.1 GCA_030064955.1 Crocosphaera sp. | reverse complement strand
AGGTCTGAGTAATTCACCCATTCTCCTCCTTTTCTCCATCCCACATGATCGCAAAACTCGTGCCATATCTTTTGATTATACTCTCTTGTTCCTCCCAATTCATCCATATAAATTTTCTTTTGGACAGAAAAGCCAAAGTGTCCATTACTATATTTAACCCAAAGTTGGTCAATGATGCGTAAATCTTCACAAGGGAAGTTATCAATATCTTTAATATCTAACCATCCTTCTTTAACTCGGTTAGCAACTTGAAGCATGACATTAAAATTTTCTTCGTCTGCTTCCTTCCAACGTCCAGAAGACAAGTAATTAAGTAACTTTCGGTAGCGACAAGGAATAATAACCCGTACAACCCTTAAAAAGTATCCTGAGTCTTCTGAGTTCTCCGTGATTCCTTGTAAAAAGAAATGAGACACTTCATCAGCAGTGGGTAAACGATAGTCATAAACCGCTTCTGATGACTGCAAAGATTGTTGAGTCGCCAACCAACCACAAAACCAACGTGCATCCTCCCACTTTATACTATGAACGGGATCATTGACCATATAATCAGAAATATTAATTACCTCAGCAGTCGAGTGAAACTGTCCCGATGTTTGCGCTTCTAAAAATAGTTTATATTCTCCCCAAGTTATGCGGTCAGAAATAGCCGTTTTTTCATCAATAATCGTTAAATTATTAAACTGTTGTTCTAAGGTTATCGTAGCAGAAACATTTTCATATTCTTCCCGTCTTTCTAGCAACACTTGATTGAGTTCTTCTCTGACTGTAGCTTTTAAACGTGCCGAAATTTTACACTTATTGGCCAGAGATAAAGTATAAGAAGTCGGATGATTTAAAATAGTTGTAATAATAGGGGTTGCATCCGCTAACGTCATATAAAAATAAATCACTTCTTCCCATTTTTGATCTGCTAATCTTTCAATGACTTTTTCTTGTCCTTTATTTCCCAAGTCTTTGAGATGTAACGCAGCGAAATATTCTTGAAAGGTTAAGTGACTAAATTCATAGGTGTCTAATTCTCTTTCTTGTAATAATCCCGTAATTTCTAACATTTCTGTGAGAAATTTCTGACCTGTTAAAGATTGATTGTCTGGACAATAATCTTTTAACGTTGATTCAATCCACTCAATTCCTTGTTTTGGAGTAAATGTTGTTTCTTCTGCTTCCATTAAACAAAAAGCCAAAACTTGTAAAATAATCTTATTATTTTTAGTAGTCAGAAGTTAATAAAGTATTTTTATGAAAAGGACGAGTTGATAGTAATAAATCAGTAATTTTACGATACAATTCTTCTCTTTCTGTCGGTAAAGTTCTTTCAGAACGATGAGTTACAGCAATCATAGTAATTAATAAAGGATTGCGTGCTAAATCATTAAGGGCAAGGTTGGCAAATAATTGTTTACTCAAATTTTCGGCATTTTCTTCTGCTTCTTTGTCACTTCTAATCTTTGTTACTTTTTTAGTTAGTTGTTGTAATGGTGGATCATTTAAACTTCTTTGATAGCGTGGTTTCCATATCGTTTCCCACATGATAGTACGATACCATTTATTAATAAACTCCTCTTTTTGATCATTGGTAAATTCTCGAATACGTAACTTTAAGTCAACTTGAATCGGATAACTAGGTTGATCAGCATTTAATTCAAAACCATGAGGACGAGAGGTTAAAATAAATTGAGTATTTTGATATTCTTTCATAACGCTATCTGTCCAGCGTCTGATAATTTCTCGTTGTCCTTTCGGTACTTCATCTAATCCATCAAAAATAACTAAACAATTACCTTTTTTGATATTCTTTTTCAACCATTGCTGATCAGGTTTAAGGTCTTTAAATTCTGGTTGTCTTTCTAAATGAGTGATAATCAACGTAACTAAATCAATAAAATTATTCTCTTGTAACTCTGACTCAGGATTGATTAAACGAATCTGAGAATAAATATCTCGAAATCTTAGTAAAATAGGAATAAAATATTTTGTATTTCGATAATTTCCGATGGTATAAGCATAAGCTAAATGACGCATTAACGTAGTTTTACCGAACCCTGGATCAGCAATAACAATAATGCGTCGATGGGGAGACTTTTCTGCTTGCTGACTGGGTAAAAAATCCCAAATTTCCTTAAACCCTTGTTGTATGATTCCATCTTTTGATTGAACATTAAGGGGAACAAAAACATCTTTTAATGCTAACCCTGGTAAGTCTTGAAATCCCTCAATTTCTAACCCATAACAATAGGTTTTTAGGGATTCTAGGTACAATTCTTGAAAGTTTGAAAATTGAGAAGTTAAACTACTTAAACGTTCCTCTATGGCTTTTCCTGTTGCCTCTCCTAACGTTTTTGAACGGGGTTTAAGGACACCGATAACCCCTTCCCAAAAATTATTTAATAACCCTGCCCCTGTTGCGATCGCCCCTGCAATTAATGCTTTAGGAAGATCATTCATAAACAAAAAGTATAAAGATGATCCACCACTTCCTGCGACTAAAAGTTTAATTAAAGCATCGGTTAACTGTTGAGATAATTTAGGATCTTTTTTAGGTTCTTCTGTCATAATATAGTGAGATAAGTATAATGAAATTGTAGAATAAGTAACTAAATTGAGTTGCTACAAGAGATACGTTAGTGCCATAATAGGAAGCATTGATTATAATGACGTAAATGACAAAAAAGGAAAAACTCCTCAAGCGTTTTTTAGGACAACCAAAAGACTTTACTTGGGAAGAGTTAACAACCTTATTAACAGGGTTAGGGTTTGTTGAAGAAAAAGGAGGGAAAACAGGCGGTTCGAGAAGACGATTTATTAATTCAACTGGTATCATAATTAGTCTTCATAAGCCTCATCCTCATAATAACTTGAAAAAGTATCAAATGGAACAAGTAAAAAAACTTTTACAGGAGCAAAAATTAATATGAAAAACTTAATGGAATATAAAGATTACTATGGTTCAGTCAACTATGATGATGAACAAAAACTTTTTTACGGCAAAATCGAGTTTATCAGAAATTTAATCAGTTATGAGGGAGATGATAAAGAGAATCTCAGAAAAAGTTTTGAAGAAGCAGTAGATGATTATTTAGAACTTTGTCATAGTAAGGGTTTAGAACCTGAAACATCATTGAATAAGTCTCTACTCTCCTGAATAACAAAAATGACACAACTCAAAATACTCCAACCTACAATGAACTTTGAATTGATACCAAACTTCTAACTTTTCTTTTAATATAAGTTTAAAGACCATAAACCGTCATAAAAAGGATCGGTAATCAACCCTTGTTTATGAAGATAAGCAAATGCCAAACTAAGAATAGTTAAAACGTTGCGGAAACATTCATGGATTCTATCATTAAATCCTTCTACAATTGGTATCGAGAAAAAATAAAACACCCTAAATATCGTTGGTTTGTTATCCTTGGAACTGTCGCATACTTATTACTTCCCTTCGATATTGCACCCGATTTTATTCCTATTTTGGGTTGGATTGATGATGGACTAATTTTGTCCTTATTAGTGACTGAATTATCCAGTTTATTCTTAGAACATCGCCAAAAAGATGCTAAATCATCTATTACCCAAGATGATCAAATGAACAAAGAACAAACGATTGACCTTGAACCCATTTCATAATTCTATAGATTGAAAAAGCTGATTAAAGTATAGTCAGCTTTATTTTTTCTATTTCCCTGGCTAATAAAATCATTAGCCAGGGTATAAGAGACTGTTGATAAACAAAATCTCAAGACGGTAGGGTGGGCAAATTAGACATTTATCTAGACTACCGATAACCTAGAAAACTTTGCCCACCTTACAAAACTGGGTTTCAATGTTCGTTTAACAAATACTCTCTAATACTATAATGTTGAACATTAATTTTAGAAGGCAGGGTGGGCAAATTAGACATTTATCTAGACTACCGATAACCTAGAAAACTTTGCCCACCCTACAAAACTTCATTCGTTAAGTTTTGACCCATTTTAATTGATGCTAATTTGTTGGTATGTAGCTATCTTGAGTTTGGGGCAATTCTAAAAAATTAGATTAGAAATGAGATAAACTTCTAACTCCTAATTCCCTATTCTCCTATCTGACACAAATGGCACAACCCAAAAAACTCTAATGTATGATAATAAACTTTGAATTGATAAGCAACTTCTAACTTTTCTTCTAAGTCATGAACAGGACATTGATCAATAAGAAAAGACTTTCCACAACTAACACAAGTTAAATGATGTTGATCCTGATGAACTAAACTATAAACAGCTTCTCCATTAGGTAACTGCCTAACTTTTACCTCCCCTTCTAACTTTAATGCCTCCAAATTGCGATAAACTGTAGCTAGTCCTAACCCTAAATGTCGGTTTTTCATTTCTATGTATAAATCTTGTGCAGAAATAGGATTATTTAAAGATTTTAGGACATGAACAATGTTAGCCTGAGAACGAGTACGTTTCATAATTGAAAATATAGCTTAATTACTTATCGCCAATGTCTCAACAATACCACTGTCGCATATATGTTACCCTCAGACCATCGGTTTTAGATCCGGCGGGGGTAGCGGTACAATCAGGACTACATCAGCTAGGATACGAAGGTGTAGAAAAAGTGAGAATTGGTAAGTATATTGAGCTTACCATGACAGCAGATGATCAAAGCCAGGCCGAAACCCAAGTAGATGAAATGTGCGATCGCCTTCTCGCCAACCCCGTCATCGAAAATTACTGTTACGAAATCACTGCATTAGAAACCACTGGGAGTCATTCATGAAGTTTGGGGTTATTGTTTTTCCAGGATCGAACTGCGATCGCGATCTGTCCACCGTTACAGAAGGGTTACTCGATCAACCCACTCGTATGATCTGGCATCAAGACACCGATATCAGCGATATTGATGTTATGGTCATCCCTGGAGGGTTTAGTTATGGGGACTACCTCAGATGCGGGGCGATCGCCCGTTTTTCCCCTGTGATGCGATCGGTGATCGAACACGCCAAGCAAGGTAAATTAGTGTTAGGGATCTGTAATGGGTTTCAAGTGTTAACAGAAGTGGGGTTATTACCTGGGGCCCTCATTCGTAACCGAGATTTACATTTTATCTGCGATCGCGTTCCTGTTAAGGTAGAAAATAATCAATTACCTTGGACAAAAAAGTATACGTCTCAACAAGTCATTACCCTACCCATCGCCCACGGAGAAGGGCGTTATTATGGAGATGAAGATACCATAAAAGGGTTAGAAGATAACCATCAAATTGTCTTCCGTTACTGCAATTTATTGGGGGAAATAACCAACGAGAGTAACCCCAATGGTTCCTTATCCAATATTGCTGGAATTAGTAATAAACAGGGCAATATTTTAGGGATGATGCCTCACCCAGAAAGGGCTTCCGATCCTCTAACAAAAGCGACACAAGGGCGTATCTTATTTGAAGGATTACTGGTTTAAGGGTCAGAAAAAATGCTATAGCAGTTTTCATACTTGTGAGGGACAAACTCTTCTAATTTTAGGAGTTAGGAGTTCGGAAGTTCAGTAGTTCAGAAGTTGAATATTAGGTGTAACTCATGAGTCCAGGAAATGCTATCACTCATTCAATCCTAACTTAATTCTGCTACAATTTGATTCTCAACTAAACTATTTTGTGTTAATAAATCCTCAACTGTTACCCTTAAAAATCTCTGCTCATCTACCCAAAATTGTAAGTTAATTCTATCACTTCCTGGCATTCCCAAAGGCTCTAATTTAGCTAAAGTTCTCGCCCCATCTCGATCATTTAAAGCTTGTACATTACTTTGCTCATTTCCTAAGGAACGAGTCACTAATCTATCCCCATCAAAATAGACTTCTGTTCCCCCAGTTTCTGACCCTAATTCTCCTATAATTAATTCAATACTGGGTTGATTTTCAATGGATGCGCCTAACTTGATTTCCATCGGTTCATTCATGGGGTAAGATTGCCCTGATTTAATAATAGAATGCCAACTATGGCACTTTTTACGACGGTTCCAATATCTGATACCATAACTGTGATATAAGAAGTCCTTGACCTTAAATCCTTGGGCTAATTTTAAAGCCCCTTCGGCAATGGCAGAAAAGGGGCGATCGCATTTAATTTTTGTTTCATCAAAGTATTGTTTAACCCAAGTTTGTACAGCAGGAATTTGTACGGTTCCCCCGACCAATAAAATACCATCAATATCTTTTTTTTCAATCCCATTGCGTCTTGCTTGTTGCAAAACTTGAGTCATTAACTCATCCAGTTTATCAAAAAATTGTTCTTCTTTTAAGATACTTTCAAACCCATCTCTATTTAAGGCTAATTCATAACTGTCCAAGGTTTCATCATTAAAATAAACTTCATTGGCTTTTTCTTGAGAAGATAACTTAATTTTCAATTTTTCTGCTAATCTTAACGTTAAGGAAGAAATAGGAAGATTTTGTGTCTTTGAAAAATAATTAACCAACCAGTTATCAATATCTGAACCCCCTAAATTAGCTCCAGCTTTGGCTAAAACACGGGCAATTTTTGGCTTTTGACTCTTACTTTCTCCCAGAAACTTTTGACCCCATTTCAAAATAAATCCCTGATTTTTTTGTAGATTTTCTGTTCCTAACTTTACCAATGATAAATCAACGGTTCCCCCACCGAAATCTAAGACTAATAATAATTCTTCTTCCGTTGTCCCATAACCTAAAGCAGCAGCCGTTGGTTCATCTAATAGTCTAACTTGGTCAATATTCCACCCTTGACAAACCTTACCTAACCAGTGACGATAGGTTTCAAAACTATCCACAGGAACCGTTAAAACTAAGGAATCTAAAGGGGTGGCCAATTCTTGTTTTAGCTGCTCAATAACAGCATTTAAAAACCATTCTCCTATTTTTTCAAAAGTAATCTTTGTTTCATCTAATTCAGGTAAAAATCCTTGAATGTTGGTACCAATACCCCGTTTAAACTGTCGAAAAAACCTGGGATTATTAGATAAATCTAAACCGCGATCGCGAACAGTTTGACCTACTAAAATATGACCATTATTTACATTTTCAACATAGATTAAACTGGGAATTAAAGGAGGATTACTCCCCAATTGTTGAGACAACCCTGGAAGTTTAATAATTTCTGTTTGTTGTGTCACTGGGTTGACACGGGTGATCACTGTATTGCTGGTACCAAAGTCAAGGGCGTAAGACACTTCTATTTAAAAGAGATTCAGTAAATAATTGCTAATCCTTCTAAAATAGCAAACACCCTTAACCCATGACAAGGTAATGGTTAAAAAAGTTATTAATTAACCTAATTTTTTCAAAACAATTTTTAAACAAGCGATGAATAAACCCTTAATAAAGACGACTCAAAACATAGTCAACTAAATCGGTTAAGGACTGGGAATATTGAGAAGGCTTTAAACAGTCTAATTGTTTAAGGGCAAGTTGTGCATGGTAGGAAGCTAATTCCCGCGATCGCTCAATACCCTCACTTTCAGTGACAATGGATAATGCCTTTTCCCTATCCCCTTCTTCACTAAACTCCCGTTCAATTAAGGTTTCTAAATAGGGCTTTTCTTCTAGAGCAAATAAAGCAGGGGCTGTAATATTGCCACTGATTAAATCTGAACCAGCCGGCTTGCCTAATACTTCTGTGGGTGAGGTAAAATCGAGGATATCATCCACAATTTGAAAGGCTAATCCTAAATATTTCCCATAGTTATAAAGATTGTCAATGACTTCAGTGGAAGCATCGCTTAAAATAGCAGCAGATTTAGCACTATTGGCCATTAAAGAAGCTGTCTTGTAATAACTTTTGTCTAAATAAGCCTCTAAAGTTAAACTGGTGTCAAAACGATTAATCCCTTGAAAAATTTCTCCCTCAGCAAAATCACGGATGACTTCTGAGAGTAACTTAACCACTTGTAAATTATCAAGATTAGCTAAATACCAAGAAGATTGAGCAAAGAGGAAATCTCCCGCTAACACAGCAATACGGTTATCAAACAAACTGTTAACCGTTGGCACGTTACGCCGTAAGGCAGCTTCATCCACCACATCATCGTGGACTAAACTAGCAGTATGAATCATTTCCGTAATTTCTGCTAGTCTGCGATGACGAGGGGTAATCTCACGATCTAACATCGTCGCTCGAGATACTAATAAAACGATCGCTGGACGAACGCGTTTACCCCCAGCATCAAATAGGTGTTCGGCTGCTGCTCCAAGAATGGGATGACGCGCCCCTACTAAGCGTTTGAGGTTGTCTGTCAAAAGCCGTAAGTCGTCTTCTACAGGGGAAAAGAAAGAGGTGGTTGAGATCATGCGGTTAGTCAAACCTGGTTCTTCAGTTACGAAAGTTTACATATTGTTGTATTTATTTTAAGCTAACCTTTCCAGACAAGGGAACTTAATTGGCCATTTTCTTGAAAAGAAGTTGTTAAACTTCGGTAAAATCCCGAAAAAAATTATCCATTTCGGAATTCTTGTGTTAAGTTAATAATAAGGGTTTTAAGAATTTACCCCTCTGTTCTAAAAGGCTGATAGATAAGCTATTGTTCTTAAGCAACTTTTAGATGAAGGGATAGGGTTAACCAAGCAGGGTTGACCTCTGAGGCAATCACCTAACAGGGTTACGGCTCTGTTTGAATGGAACTGGCAGTCAGTAGAAAACGACTCAGAATAATCTCAAGTCGGTATCTGCTAGGGTTCTGTTAAAGTGAAATCTCTTAATTGCAAGTTCATCCAAGACTTGGGTCGTTACTTGTAAGCTTAAGGCAGTGGAGTCTCTAACTACTGTTACTTCGGGCTACCCGATTAAAATCTCAACCCCCCCATTATAACACAATGTCCACCATTACCATAATAACTTGAAGACAAGAAGATGCCTGTGATCACACTCTTTCTCGCTGCTCTCTATTTATTAATGATCTACGGATTGTTAATGCTCGCTAAACGTACGGGTAAGTGGTTATCACCACCTCCTCGTGATCTTGGATAAAACAATCGTTTAATCAAATTTAAACATCAGAATAACTGCATAATTGACAATGATAAAGGATTGGTATGGGTGTGAGGAGATCAGATCAAACAACCAATCCTTCAACTTATTCAAGCACTTCCACTTGTTCCCAAACCAGGGTAGGGGTCAGACTAATAGATAATGATACTGACTCAACGGAGGGATAATAACCCAACCATTGTCGAGACAGTTGGGAGAAAGTGCGAGTACACCCACTAACAGCAAATCGAGTGGGTAAAGCTAAAGATGTTTTGCTCAATCCCATCAATTCCAATTCCTTTGTAGCAGCCTGTACCACATAACTCGCTGGATCAATGAGTTTCACCGTCGGAGGAATAATAGTTTTAATGACGGCTTCTAAATGGCGATAATGGGTACAACCGTAAACCAGGGTATCAATATCATGAGCAAGTAACGGGGTAAGATATTCTTGGGCAACTTGCTTAGTATAAACATCCCAAATACGATTTTGTTCAATCAGAGGAACAAACTGAGGACATCCCACTTGCCAAACTTGAGCATCAGGATTAATTTCCTGGATCGCTTGACGATAGGCTTGACTTTTAGCCGTTGCCGGAGTGGAGATAACCCCAATGCGTTTACCTTGTTTCACCGCAGCTTTAGCCCCAGGCAAGATGACCCCTAAAATGGGAACATCGAACTCTTGACGCACTGCTTCGAGGGCTAAAGCAGAACTGGTATTACAAGCCATGATGACCATTTTTACATTTTGTTGAGTCATCCAAACCAAAATTTCTCGAACAAACTGTAAAATTTCCGTCGCAGAACGATCGCCGTAGGGAAGTCTTGCGGTATCAGCAAAATATAGGATGGATTCTTGGGGTAACTGTCGGTAAAGTTCCCGTAAAACAGTCAATCCTCCCACACCACTATCAAACACACCAATAGGACTGTTTTGAATCTCTCTCATGTTGTCATTAAGTCAATAAAGAAAAAGTTAACAAGTGAAACACGGATTTTTAGGTTAGTAACTATATTGTAGGGACAGAAACGGATTTAGAGTCTTTTTTGTCGAATATAATCTAAGATTCCTTGAGCGATCGCTCTGGCCATTTGACTTCGATAGGCAGGATTGGCCAATCTAGGGTTATCCACCGACCCAGTAAGAAAGCCCACTTCCACCAACGCAGCCGGCATTCTAGAGGTTCTCAGAACGTAGAAACGAGACCGTTTAACCTTGCGATCGTTAGCCACTGTAACATTTCGTAAGATACTACGATGGATTGCGTCAGCTAACTCTCGATTTCCTGCATAAAAGGTTTCCATTCCATTTACATTAGACCGCCCACCCCCCACCGCATTAGCATGGATACTGACAAAAATATTAGCCCTAGCCCGATTAGCCATGGAAGTACGACCCTGAAGACTGACAAAATAGTCCGCATTACGAGTCAACATGACTTCAACCCCTTGCTGTTTAAGCAACTGACTCACTTCTAAAGAAATGGGTAGAATAACATCCACTTCCCTCAGTCCCCGTAACCCGATCGCCCCTGGATCTTTGCCTCCATGGCCAGGATCAATAACTACTAGAACCCTTCCCCTTGGAGTTTGGGTACCTGGGGGCAGGGGTCTAGGTTGAATAGGGGTATTTGGGGCAGGGGGAACGGGAATGGTTGTCGGATCTCTTGGGGGAGGGGTGGTCGCCCGTAAAGAACGAACTTCGAGGGACAAGGTTTGGGCATTGGGTTGCTGTAATCCCCCAAAACGCACCCCCAAGGAAGGTTGAACCTCAATCACCACCGTATCTGTATTTACCTGTCTCACCCGCAACTGATAAATGGGGCTATTGCGCCCCAGTTGAGGTCCTTGAATGGGTTCAGCCAGTTGGGCTTTAGGAATACGAATTTCAAAGACTCCGGTTCGGCGATCGATGGTTCCTTCCCCTCTTATATTCCCGTCAGCCCGAATCAACAGTTGACTATTGTTATTGGTTAATTCAATGATAGAAATCGTGGGATTTTGATTTTTGACAGGGTTAACGGTTACCTCTGAGGACGGTTGAGGAGGGGTCAAATCGTTAACTTGAGATAAACCCCCTTGGGGTAATAAAACCAGACCTCCCAAACGGGAATAATAAGCTTGCCATCCAGGACTCTCTTTAGCAACTCGTAGGGTGAGACGGGCCTGAGAGGGTTGGGGTTGTTCAAACTTAATGTCACTCACCCCATATTGATTAACCCCAAGGGTTTGATTAATTAAAGATTGGGGGAAGGATGCTCCGGGTAAGGTGAATTGGATGGTTTTGATTTGTTGCTCTTCCCTATCTTCCACTAAAATATCCCGATTTTGTCCTTGTTGCTCTAAACGAACAAATAAACCATTACGGGTAACTTGAAAATTATTGTTTTCCTGGGAGGAAGAAGGAGAAGGATTAAGGGGACGTTGGGGTAGGGGGTTAGTTCTGGGAGGGTTGGGACGGGGGATCGGTTGAGGAGAAGAATTACTAATCCGTTGAGGATCGGGCAATTCTACGGTCCACTGAGTTGGAGAAAGACCCCGTACCCTAACCTGGGTGGGATCAACGGTGTATCCAGGGGCTAATTCAATAACTAAACGGGTGGTTTGAGAATTGAACTGACCCACACGAACACTTTTAATGGTTCCCCCGATGGTTTGATCCACAGTGGAACGGCCTAAGGTGATTCCTGGCAAGTCTAGAACGATACGAGTGGGGTTAGGTATCAACTGGGCCCGGGGTTGAACCCGTGAATCAGTGGTAAAAATCAGGCGATTTTGATTATTTTCATATCGCCAAAAGAGAAGTCTACCGGCTTGTGCTGGTAGAGCAAATAAAAGCGTGCTGAGGATAGTTAATAGTAGCGAGTGAAATCTCACAATCGTTGCTCCTATGGAGAATAACGGTTCTAATACTGATACAGGGTAATAGGAACCGTCTTACTCATCAACTCCAAAAGACGAAAAAATAAGGGTAAGGTTTCGAGAAGGCTGGCTGATTGTCAAGAAAGCTTTATTTTTTCTCTATCCCTAAGACTTCGATCAATCTAGAAGAATCTCATAAGTTATCTGTTCCTGTTTGTCATCTTATCGGAATTTGACATCAGAATTAAGAAGGATTGAACATAAAAATGGGTGAGTTTAACTCACCCAAACACTTGACTTAATCAGAGGAAAAACTATGGGGCTAAGGCATTGCCTCGCAGTAAACTACCGATAGTTTTAGCGGTAATTTTCATTTGCACTAAGGGGTTAGCGGGGACAACAGTTTTGTAGAGATAACTATCAAAGGTCATTCGTTGTACATCTTTGTCTGCACACATTTCTACAAATGCCTCGCGAGTGGCATCAGTACGATAAAAGACCCGTTGTAAGATGTCTAATACTAGGTAAGTCATACCGTATTGCTTATCCCAACGCTTCAGATACACTTTTAGATCATCTTCGGTGGGAATGCGTTGACCCGCGTTGCTCATTTCTACGATAGTTTCTGCACACATACGGGCTGATTTTGCAGCGAAATAGATGCCTTCTCCAGAGGACTTGGTAACGGTTCCGGCTGCGTCTCCCACTAAGGCCACACGACCGACAACACGACGGGGACGGGGATGTTCTGGGATGGGATGGGCTTCTACTTTAATAATCTCACCGCCTTCGAGTCTGCGGGCTGCCCTGGCCCGTATTCCTGCTTGTAGGTCTTTGATGAGAGACTTATTAACCTTCATGGTTCCCGTTCCTACGGCTACATGGTCGTATTTGGGGAATACCCAAGCGTAGAAGTCAGGGGACACATCGTTGCCCACATACATCTCTGCTAGATCTTCATAGTAAGCCATTTTATCTTCGGGTAAGCGAATACGCTCTTGAAAAGCGATCGCATAGTTATAATCTCCTGCATCAATGGCTTTGGCAATACGGGAGTTAGCCCCATCTGCACCGATGACCACATCCACCTGAAGGGTTTTCTTCTCTCCTACGGCGTTTCCATTGGAATGATCCGCATAATGAAGGGTATAAGCACCATCGCTTGTTTTGGGAATATCTAATTGATACACCGTACCATTGATGAGGTTAGCCCCTAACCTAGCAGCGCGATCGCGGAGGAACCCGTCAAGCACTTCCCGACGACACATTCCGATGTATTCGTCTTGGCGATCGAGATTAATATCAACTTCTATATTGGATGGGGAGATCATTTTCATCTTCCGCACCCGTCGATCAATAATTTCAGGGGGTAAATCAAACTCGCTCACCATACATAGGGGAATAGCACCCCCACAGGGTTTCGCGTTATCTAATTTTCGCTCAAATAAATATGTTTCTATGCCAGCTTTTGCTAATGTTTCGGCGGCGGAGGATCCGGCCGGCCCTGAACCGACAACAGCTACCCGTAAAACCAAGGCTATTCTCCTAATTTCCAGAAGGGATTACGGATTGCATCGTATCATGGACGTTTCCTTTTATGGAGTCAATTGCCCAAAATTAGCCAATTTTGCAATAGAGCTTAACAACTTTTGTTACATTGCTTTACAATGTATGAGAATAATCGCTCATTCTCAATAAGCTTCATTGATAAATTTATATAATCTGAGGAGACAGGAGTTAAAAATTAGAATATCCAATATTAAAGAAAATTGTTGTATTTTTAACTTGTCGAAGAAAACAATAAAGAATAAGAGATTATTCTTAACTAAAATTGGGGGGATTATTAACTTATGACGATTCGAGGATTTCATCACGTTGCGATTATTTGCTCAAATTATGAAAAATCGAAACAGTTTTATGTCGAAATTTTAGGAGCATCAATTATCGAAGAAACCTTCAGAAAAGAACGAAATTCCTATAAACTAGATCTGAGAATTGGAACCCGTTCTCAAATTGAATTGTTTTCTTTTCCTGATCCCCCAGAACGTCCAAGTTATCCTGAAGCTTGTGGCCTAAGACATTTAGCTTTTGCTGTAGATAATTTAGATACAATGGTTAAAGAATTAACCCAAAAAGGAGTAGAAGTTGAACCCATTAGAATAGACGAATTAACTAACAAAAGGTTTACTTTTTTTCAAGATCCTGATGGTCTTCCCCTAGAATTTTATGAAGTTTGAATGATTATATACCATGAAAAAGAAGTCGAAAGAATTTAACCTAAGAAGACTCAATATTGATGTGGTAAAGACAATTTACAATTTTGGGATGCTCCCGAATAGGAAACGGGCAACAGTTCGTCCGTTTCCTATAAAGGTTAAGCAGCAAGATGGGTTTCCACAACTCCAACTAAATAATTAACCCAATGATTAGCAGCATCAGGACATTCTGATTCTACCATCACTCTAATCAAAGGTTCTGTCCCCGAAGCACGAACTAAAACCCGACCTGTATTTCCCATTCCTGCTTCTGCTTCAGTGATCGCCTGTTGCAACGGTTCACACTGTTGCCAATAACGCAATTTTTCCCGATCTTCTAAACGTACATTACGTAAAATCTGAGGATAAGTATCAAAACTATTCTTAACCAACTCAGCTAACGATACCCCAGACTCATGAACCAAAGCAGCTAAGTGTAACGCCGTTTGTACACCATCCCCTGACACCCCGTAATGATGACAGATAATGTGTCCCGACTGTTCACCCCCAAGCATCGCCCCGGTTTCCCACATTTGGGCCTGAACATAGCGATCGCCCACAGAAGTACGCACCAATTGACCCCCTAAACCCTGCCAAGCCCGTTCAAACCCCAAATTTGCCATAACCGTACCGATTAAGAGCTTATTGGGCAATTTACCTCGCTCTAAAAGGGATTTTCCCCAGAGGTATAGAATATAATCCCCATCAATTACTTTTCCTGTACTATCCACTGCCATCACCCGATCTGCATCCCCATCAAACGCAAACCCTATGTCTGCTTGATGTTCTTTGATCGCTGCTTGTAATAAGTTGAGATGAGTGGAACCACAGTTAACATTAATGCGATCGCCGTTCGCTATTTCGTGCAAACAAATGACTTGGGCCCCTAACGCTTTAAACATAGCCGGTGCCACATTCACCGATGCGCCCCAAGCTAAATCTAAAACGATCTTCATCCCCTGACAACTCAAAGAAGGGGGTAAACTATCCTGTAAAAACTGACAATAAGTATCAACTAAAGTAGGTTGATATAAAATCTTACCCCAAGCAACCATCTCATCCATAGATACTAAGAGATTACCCCGTAACCCCTCTTCTATCTCTTGCGCTAGGGTTGAGGATAACTTAGTGCCATCAGCATCAAAGAATTTAATACCGTTGTCTTCTGGAGGGTTATGACTGGCAGAAATCATGATCCCGGCGATCGCTTCGCTGTGACGGGTTAAATAAGCAACGCAGGGAGTGGGACATAACCCTAACTGCCACACCTCTAAACCGGCGGAGGTGAGTCCGGCGGCCATGGCCATGGCTAACATATCACTAGAGTTACGGGAGTCTTGACCAATGATAATCGGACCAGGGGTAGGGGTTTTTGATTTTAAAACCTGTCCGGCCCAAAACCCCAACTGTAGAGCAAAGGGGGCCGTCAACAAGTCTCCTGCTTTACCTCTAATGCCATCAGTTCCAAATAAAGGGCTGTTGGGTAACTGGAGAAAAGTACCCAAGAAACGATGATTAAGGTTAGCCGTCTGATGTTTGAGACGACCATTGCCATTGGGGGATAGGGAGATAACCATTAATTCACTTCCTCAGAACTCA
>JASJDW010000046.1 GCA_030064955.1 Crocosphaera sp. | reverse complement strand
TTGTCTGGCAAGATGATTATCCTACGGATGTAATGGAGAGTCCTGACTATGGACGCTTTGGCCCTTTACCTCACTATCGAGCAGGAAGCCATAGAGCAGAAGGCTTAATTCTTGGTGCTGGACCAGGTATTAAAGCCAATACGACAATTTCATCTGGACACGTCTTGGACTTAGCTCCTACCTTATTATCATTGATGGATGCTCCCATTCCTGAGTATCTTGAGGGTAAACCGTTACCAATTAATAATTAATAATTAACAATTAATAATTATTTAGGGTTTGTTGATCAATCTTCTCCCTCAAGGGAGAAGTGATTGTTCATTATTCATTAATGAAGCCTTCTCACAACCGATTAAACTTAACTCTTCCATCTCCATGAATAAATTGAACATAGGCTTTTTTTCAGCTCAAAATTATCTAGATAGAATGGTTTTTTCAGGTACACTTTATCAGATGTATCAATCTCTTCATTCAGTGCCTATTAACCTAATCAATTTAGGTAATCCTTATGTTCCAGAAGTTTTAGGAATATCAGGTAAAATATGGCGAAAAATCAAGAATAATTTTATCAAAAAGCCACCTCCTCAAAATTCTGTTGATCCTCAATTTAGTCAAGTTATTCAGGAACAACTGCAACGTCATTCTCTTGATGTGATTTTTGCTCCAGTCGCTTCTCAAGAGATGCAATATCTAGAAACAGATATCCCGATTATTTATTTATCCGATGTGACTCACAAATTATTGGTTGAGACTTATCAATTAGAAGATAATCAGGAGGAGGAGCAATGGGAAACTTCAGCAATTTTGCGTGCGAATAAGTTAGTTTATCCTTCTCAATGGGCGGCCAATTCAGCAATTCAAGATTATGGGGCTAATCCCGAAAAGATAGAAATTGTTCCTTTTGGGGCTAATATTGATACCATACCCGATGCTCAGAAGATAATGGACAAGTGTGGTGTAAGTAGGTGTCATCTTTTATTTATTGGTAGAAATTGGGAACGCAAAGGAGGTAAATTTGCTTTTGATACTTTAACATCTTTACTTGATCTTGGAGTAGACGCTGAACTATTAGTTGTAGGTTGTGATCCTCCTCCAGAATATAAACATGAAAAGCTGAGAGTAATTCCCTATTTAGACAAAAATATCCCTGAACAACGAGAAAAATTTAATCATTTATTATTAGAGTCTCATTTTCTCATTTTTCCTACTCGTGCTGATTGTTCACCCATTGTTATTTGTGAAACCAATGCTTACGGTATTCCTGTTGTGACCACAGATGTGGGAGGTATTCCTACCATTATTAAAAATGGCAGAAATGGATTTATGTTACCTTTATCTGCATCAGGTCAAGATTATGCTGAGTTAATTAAAGCTAGTTTTTCTGATGCACAACAGTATGAAAACCTTGTGAAAGACTCTCGTTCAGAGTATGAAGCTCGCTTGAACTGGCAGAAATGGGCAGAGCGTATGTATGAACTTATGCTAGAACTGACCTGAGTGTAAACAGACTATAGCTGAAACCATGTTAAAATGGATAGTAAATTAAGGAGAGGTGGCAGAGTGGTCGAACGCGCCCGACTTGAAATCGGGTTTGGTTAATAGCCAACGTGGGTTCGAATCCCACCCTCTCCGTTTTTTGGGGGTTTGGGAGTATGGGAGTGTAGGAGTTCAGGAGTATGGGAGTGTAGGAGTTTAGGAGTATGGGAGTTCAGAAGTGTAGGAGTTTAGAAAGTGAATAGGTAGTGGTTCATTATTTTCCCGACCTCTCCCTTACTTCCTCTGCTTCCTACACTTTATCCATTAAACCGCTTGGGGTTGACCTTGGGGTTGGAACTGGAAGAGTGAATAGACGACGTTACGACGGATATCGATCATCATCTCTAAAAACATCTCATACCCCTCCTGTTTATATTCAATGAGAGGGTCTTTTTGTCCGTACCCTCGTAAACCGATGGACTCCCTTAAGGCATCCATTGATTGTAGATGTTCACGCCATAAGGTGTCTATCTGTTGCAGAATAAAGAAACGTTCTGCTTCTCGCATCAAACCAGGGCGAACTTTATCAACTTGGTCTTCTTTGATGTCGTAAGCTTTCCTTACTTCTTCGTGAAGAAAGATTTTCATTTCTGCAACAGTCATATCCTCCATGTCCTTAGCGGTGATATCTTCCAGGAGATAGACAAACTCTTTAACCTTACTCACCAAGTTTTCTACGTCCCATTCTTCAGGGGGTAATTCTGGATTAACATACGCGTCTACAATCTCATCCATCGTCTTCTCCGCGTATTGTAGCACTTGCTCTTTGAGATCTAAGCCTTCGAGTACCCGTCGACGTTCAGCATAAATAGCCCGTCTTTGGTTATTCATCACCTCATCGTATTCAAATACCTGTTTACGGGTGTCATAGTAGAAGGTTTCTACTTTTTTCTGGGCTCCTTCTAGGGAACGAGTCAACATTTTGGACTCGATGGGCATATCTTCTTCCACACGGAAAGCATTCATTAAACCGGCCACGCGATCGCCCCCAAAAATTCTTAGGAGGTTATCTTCTAAACTTAAGAAAAATTTAGTTGATCCAGGGTCTCCTTGTCGTCCGGCGCGTCCCCGTAACTGGTTATCGATCCGACGGGACTCGTGACGTTCTGTTGCAATAACATGAAGTCCGCCTAAGTCGATCACTTCGTCGTGTTCTTTGTCAGTAAATGCGTCGTATTGTTTACGAATGGCTTTGTAAACTTCCCGTAATTTTTGGATCACAGGATCATCGGTGGGGGCATTTTCAGAAGCGATGGCGATCTTTTCTTCTGCTTCTAGTTCTGAGAGACTTTGCTGTCCGTATTCATCCACCGCAAACTTAACCGCATCTTTAATCATATTTTGGGTTTCTGGGGAGAGTTCTGTGGGGAAAATATCAGCAGAAGGTTGCCATTTTTTCTTTTTACTGTCTTGACCAAACCCTTGAGGCCGACGGTTATTTCCTGCTATCCCTCCTGCCATGAGGTTATCATCTTCTGGCATAACAATTTGAGGCATGAGGTATTCCCGAATTTTCAAGCGGGCCATGTAGTCGGAGTTCCCCCCTAAGATAATATCGGTTCCTCGTCCTGCCATGTTAGTGGCAATGGTAACAGCCCCTTTTCGTCCGGCTTGAGCAACAATTTCTGATTCCCTTTCTACGTTTTCGGGTCGCGCATTGAGAATGTTATGGGGAATTGTACTTTGTTGTAATAGGGTGGAAATTACTTCTGATTTTTCAACGCTGGTGGTTCCAACCAAAATGGGACGACCCCGTTGGTGCATTTCTTCGACTTCGGCTGCTACGGCTTGCCATTTTGCCGGTTCGGTCTTATAAACTACGTCAGGATAGTCGTAGCGTTGAGGAGGTCGGTTGGTGGGAACGATGGTAACTTGCAGGTTATACACCTTTTCTAGTTCCGTTTCTTCGGTTTTAGCGGTTCCGGTCATCCCTGAGAGTTTGTTATACAACAAGAAGAAGTTTTGATAAGTAATCGTAGCGAGGGTTTGGGTTTCTCGTTGAATGGGAACCCCTTCTTTAGCTTCGATCGCTTGATGTAGTCCATCACTCCACCGTCTTCCGGCTAAGACACGACCCGTAAATTCATCGACGATGACGACTTCTTTATTCTTAACGATGTAATTAACATCTTTGGTGAATAATTCTTTAGCTTTAATGGCGTTAAAAATGTAATGGGCCCAGGGGTTTTCTTGGTCGTATAAGTCTGTAACCCCTAATAATTCTTCTGCCTTTTCAAACCCTTGATCGGTCATTAAAACGTTGCGGGCTTTTTCGTCTACTTCGTAGTCTTTGAGATCTTCTTCTGATTCTTGTTGTTCGAGTTGTTTGGCAATTTCAGCAGCTTGAATATATTTTTCAGTGGGTCTTTCTACTTGACCAGAAATAATTAAAGGGGTGCGGGCTTCATCGATTAAAATGGAGTCAACTTCATCAATAATGCAATAATTGGGGGGACGTTGCACCACTTCAGCCATAGCAGTAGCCATATTATCCCGTAAATAGTCAAATCCTAGTTCACTATTGGTGGTATAGGTAACGTCACAAGCATAATTTTTTTTACGTTCTTCTGGGTTCATTCCTGACTGGATCAGTCCGACGGTTAACCCGAGAAAACGATGCACTTGTCCCATCCATTCTGCGTCCCGACGGGCTAAGTAGTCGTTGACGGTAACAATATGAACGCCTTTTCCTGTGAGTCCATTCAAATAAGCCGGAAGGGTGGCTACAAGGGTTTTTCCTTCCCCTGTTTTCATCTCAGCAATTTGTCCTTGATGGAGTACCATTCCCCCCATTAACTGTACGTCAAAATGACGCATTCCTAAGACGCGCTTACCTGCTTCTCTGACCACGGCAAAGGCTTCTGGGAGAATTTCGTCTAAAAT
This sequence comes from Crocosphaera sp., assembly GCA_030064955.1. Classification (GTDB taxonomy): domain Bacteria; phylum Cyanobacteriota; class Cyanobacteriia; order Cyanobacteriales; family Microcystaceae; genus Crocosphaera. The sequence goes on along the minus strand of JASJDW010000046.1, from coordinate 11,285 downwards.
ATCCTCTAGTTCTTCATCGTTGTTGGCTTTATCGAGCATTTCTCGAAATTCAACGGTTTTTTGCTTGAGTTGTTCGTCAGATAACTGTTGAATATCTTCTTCTAGCAAGTTGATTTCTGCAACGATGGGCTGTAATTTTTTGATTTTGCGGGTATTAGGATCGCCAAATAGAGCTTTAAGCATAAGGTATCGTTTTATTCTTTATTCTAGTTTATATGTAGGTTGTATTGTCTTCTTGTCTCATTATCCTCAATTTTGTCTTAAGTGCTGTTTTGCTTATGCTAAACTATTGCTTTAACTTATCTTCTTTTTAAGAATCTATGATTTATTTTAATCTTTTTTGCTGCTTAATATAACTTCATAAAAAGATGGGTTTTGCCGATTTTCCTAAAATTTGCCTGAAAATAAAGACTTGTATTTTTGTAAATTTTCAGATATGCTATTTTTGGAATATATTGGGAGTATTGTTTGTAAAAATTACGACAAAAGTCTAAGAACTCCCTATTTTCCTAGATTTGAGGAAATTCTTATCAAAAAAAGTGTTGAAATCATTACTGATTTTTTAATTAGTATAAAAGTTCGGTAAATAATTTTTGTAAACTAGACTTGACAGAAATTACAATAAGAGGATGTAAAGTTTACTGCTGATCGCAAGATTGGGCTGGTAAAATATCTTTAAATTGTTGATATTGAGATAAATAGTTTTCAAGCAGAACAAATTGAGATAAATTGAGACGATAATAAATCCAACGACCGTCTTGACGCGATCGCACTAATTGAGCTTCTTTAAGGTTTTTGAGGTGAAAAGAGAGCCTAGATTGATTAATATCTAATTTTTTACACAGATCACAAACACATAACTCTTGAGTCTTCAGTAACCCTAAAACTTGTAAACGAATAGGATCAGATAAAGCTCGAAAACCTAATAAAACAGTCGATAAATTGGTAGAAGACGTAGTTACCATTAATAAAGAGTCAAAATAAAGTAGTCAATTCTTATAATAAAGCAAGAAGAAACAACTGATAACCGAATCAAATGCCTCGTCAACGTTCAAAATCTGATCTACCCACAAAAATATGTCCCGTTTGTGGCCTTTCCTTCACATGGCGAAAAAAATGGGCCAAATGTTGGGATGATGTAAAGTATTGCTCTGAGCGATGTCGCAGAAGACGTTCCCAACTACAGGATAAAAACTCATGACTACAACTCAACCTAAACTTATCATTCATGGCGGTGCCAGTTCCCTAGACGATAAAGGAGGTTTAAAGAAGGTACGAACCTCTCTCCATGATATTGTTACCGAAGTATATCAATTATTGAACAATGGAGGAACCGCAGTAGATGCAGTGGTTAGGGGTTGTCAGTTATTGGAAAATGAACCCAGTTTTAACGCAGGAACCGGATCGGTGTTACAGTCTGATGGACAAATTCGCATGAGTGCGTCCTTGATGGAAGGGTTAAGTCAAACCTTTAGTGGTGTGATTAATATCTGCCGCGTCAAAAACCCTATCGATCTCGCTAAATATTTGCAAGAGGAAAGCGATCGCATTCTTTCTGATATGGGGGCAGCAGAATTAGCCAGAGAGTTAAACATTCCCATTTATGACCCCTTAACGGAGTTTCGGGCTAAAGAATGGATTGAAGAATGGAAAGATGATTTTCAGCGCAAAATGGGGCGTTTATTCGCCAGTACAGAGTCTTCTGAAGCACGGAGGGGAACTATTGGCGTTGTTGCTTTAGATAGTCAAGGAAAAATTGCGGCCGGAACCTCTACCGGAGGAAAAGGGTTAGAAAGGATTGGTCGAGTGAGTGATTCTGCGATGCCAGCCGGTAATTATGCTACGGGGGATGCCGGGGTAAGTTGTACCGGTGTAGGGGAAGATATTATTGATGAATGTTTCGCTGCACGGGTGGTTATTCGGGTAGCAGATGGGTTATCGTTGCCTGAAGCGATGCAGAAGTCCATGGAAGAGTCTAAACAACGGGAAAGAGATTTAGGGGCGATCGCATTGGATCACAATGGTGTCATTAGTTGGGGCAAAACCAGTGAAATTTTATTGGCTGCTTATCATAATGGTTCAACCATTGGGGATACTTTAGAATGGCAAACAGCGGAATTAATGGGATATTGCTGAACTCTATAGATTAGAGCTTACTTACCTTAGTTTGTACTCAAGTCTACAAAACAGGGACAATGTGAAATGACTATTAGAATTAAAGCTAGTAAAGCAGAATTTGAGGCTGCTTGCACTAACGGCTGCGTGTATGGTGAAATTAGAGGTAAACGAGGTCTATATTGTTACGCTGAATTAGGACAAGAAAAGAATTACATTCGTAGTCTCAACGATAATCCTAACACTGAATACAAAATTTTTACTGGGTGTAGTGTTTTCTTCGCTAAAACTCAAGAAAAACTTAATCAAGGAGAGTTTGAAGCGGAAGATTTGCCCAACATAACAGTAATCATTTATTGCTAACAGAGGTGATAGAATTATCTACAGGCGGCCTACGGAGTTTTCGAGGACGGGTTTCTATTTGATCGTGATTATCATACAAATAGTCTTCTAAGTCTTCTAGACTAACTTCTATATTTGTTCCATCTTTAAGATAAACAGTGGGCATTTCCATAACCTAAAGTGTTCCTTAATCTATACTACAACAATAAGATGTTAAAGAGTGTTAGGGAATATTTAGAGAATATCCAATTATAAAACTGTCCCTTATCCTGTACCATTTTTTCTTTTTGTCGATTATCGTCTATGATATCAAGACTTTTTCAGCTTAGGTTGGTTCAAGACTGTTAGTCTTGATATTATCTCGTTTTTACTTTATACACAGAGACTATTATTATGAGTAAAAATAACTTAACACAAGATCATAGTTCAGCTTGGGTCATTCAAACTTGGTTATCTTTTATTTTAGCTGTTTCCACGACTACTGTCGGTATTCTTTATTTACCTGTTAATGGTTGGATCAAGGCATTTATGGGTATGGGTTTAACCTTTACTATTGGTTCAACAATTAGTTTAACAAAAACGCAAAGAGACTTACACGAAAGAAACAAATTAGTTTCTCGTGTTGATGAAGCTAAAGTAGAAAAATTACTTTCTGAACATAATTAGAACCTAATTTCATTTAAAAGTATAGCCAACCCGAAAAGCTATAGTTTGCCTAACCCACCCAACAATTATGTTTTGTTTAGGAAGGGTCTCTAAAAGGTGCGCCTGATGTGGGTAGCAATTTTCGATCTTCAACGACAAATGATTTACTTGCCCATCCGTATTGAACATAAGGTTCTAAGTTCCACTGTGGATTATTATTAAAGAATTCTAGCATTGCTAGACGCTCCCCAGATATTTGTTCAGATGACCACCAATAATAATCGTCAAATGCGATAATCATTCCATGTTTTAAACGTGGTTTCAAAAATTCTAGAACAGTTTTTGTACTTGAATATAGGTCACAATCAATATATGCTAAACAAATATTACTAGGTAAACTTTTCTCTAAACAGTTATTTAAAGTTTCTTCATAATATCCAACAATTGTTTCATATTTATCTTTAGGAATTTGATTTTTTGAGCAAATTTTGTGGAAATCATCAACTGATGTTTTCATAGAGTTTTTTACCCACTTTGGATGTTGATCTTCAGGTAATTCAGATTCAGGTAATCCTTCAAAGGAGTCAAATGCCCACATTTTAATAGGTAGTTGTCTTCGCTGAATTTCCTTGTAAGCAAGATTAAACGTCATTCCACCATGACAACCAAATTCAGCATAATCTCCATCAATTCCATTATATTGAATTACTTTAAATGCAGATTGAAAAAATTTTTGTTTCAATGATTGTTTAATTAACCAGTCAGGTTTGTCCTCTTGGAAAACATCAACTATTTTTCTAATTTTTGACTTTAAGTTTAAACCCATTAATCTTAGTTCCCTGTAATATCAACCCGAATAATCAAGGAGCATAGTATCATAAACTCTGTCAAAAGACAAGTAAGAAACTAATTAAGCAGCAATTCTCATTTTGAAGAAGATGAAGAACTAAGGGTAATGATACCTATACTCACATCTTGCACCTTTGTCAGAAGCCTCTGAATTTTAGGAGTCAGCAGAACCAAACTGAAGTTATTCGTAAGCATTCAGCCGTCAGTGTTCAGCGTTCAGCTTTTGAATAAAAGCGGTCACCGCGTATTCTCTTGGCGAGGGAACCTCGCGCCTTGTCGGTCGTAAGCATTCGTTTAAACGAGAGTCACGTTTCGATGCTAGGGATTCATAGTTTTAAGCTGACGGCTGATAGCTGAATGCTTACAGTTATTCTAAGCAACCAATTAAGATTTTATATCGATCTAAAACCTCAAAAGAACTGTATTTCAGTTTTATTATCTTTTTTTGCTTTTCACCTCTAATAATTAAGTATTTTTGTCCTAGTAGAAACATATCACTATAAAAAACATAACCAAAACTTCATTATTTTTGTCCAGAAATCAATCCAAATCGAATTAAACCCCGTTCATAACCTCGACTCATTAATCCTAATGATAACGCTCCTTCTATGGTTTGCCAACCGCTGTTCAATAAACCTGTTATGGCTTCTAAATTTAAGGCTGAGTCTATCACAATATCCCAAAAAGCTGCTACTTCCATAGACCAATCATCCACTTTAATATTATTAAAGCCACAGTCACGGGCAATGCTTTGGTATTCAGGTAAAGATATGACATAAGGTAAACAATAAACTCGATAAATTTCCTCTAAATGTTGTTTTTCGTCTTCCGTTAATTCTCCAGCCCAAGAATTGGTTGGACGATGACACCAAGTAGCACAAATAAACTTACCACCTGGTTTTAAAATGCGATAACATTCTTGAACAAATTGCAGTTTATTTGGCATATGTTCCCCGCTTTCTAATGACCATAACAGGTCAAAATTATTGTCTGGAAAGGGCATATTTAAAGCATCAGCCACTTGAAACTGTACTGTTTCTTCTAATTTGACCTCAGCAGCCCTTTCTGTAGCTCTATTTGCCTGTACAGAAGATAGAGTAATTCCTGTTGCTTTAGCATTAAATTTTTGGGCTAAATAGAGGGTACTTCCTCCAATACCACACCCGACATCAACTAAATTAGAAACCTTTTTTATATTAGCCCAAATTAACAATTCTTCGATTAAATCAATTTGTGCTTGACGACGATTTAACTGATAGTTTCCTCCCCTACCATAATAACCATGGTGCATATGCTCGCCCCAAATTTGTTCCCATAAATTACTAGAGGTGTCATAAAATTGGGCAATTTTTTCTGATAGGTTAGCCGAGTTTGTCATAGGTTAAAAGTTTATTGGACTAATTTTTACTTAATTCCACTTTTAATATTATCAAATTCTAGACAAAACTTGTTAGTTTTATCTGTATTTTTTTATGTTTTTTACTAATGTCAATCATCCCACAAAAGATAAGTCTACTTTTTTATGTGTATAAGTTTGAACATTATCACAATGATTAAACTGAATTGTTGTAACTAAAATGGTGGGTTACGACGGATTGTTATATTCCTGTAATAACCAAAATTATAACCGTCTAACCCACCTTACGCTCTAATTGTACATTCTACATTCTCTTAATCGTAAGCATTCAGCCGTCAGTGTTCAGTATTCAGCTTTTAAATGAAAGCGCGTTTAAACGAGAGTCACTTTCGATGCTAGGAATTCATAATTTTTGGCTGATGGCTGACGGCTGATAGCTAAATGCTGACCCTTAATCATCCATTTGCCAAGGTTCTAATAAATTATTTTCATCAAAAATCTTTTTAGGTCTTAAGACAATAACGACTTGACCTAATAAGGAATCAGATGGAGATTCTGCAAACCATTTAAACGTTAATTCTCCTGCTTCCTCTACCAAAAAATAACTCTGATCGTTCCATTGAGTAATTGCTCGATCAATTAAGACTAAAACTTCCTCTGGTGTCCCTGTTAAAGACTGGGGTAGGCGATCGCTTTGACATAAAATAGCCACCGGATCAACCGCTTTTAACACAGCTTGCCAACTAGGGAGGGGAACCACAGAACCTGTGTTATGATAAGCGATGGAGTTAAATGGGCTAACTATATCCAGTTTTTCCACCCCTAATACCTCCTTTTTGGTTAAGGGAAGGCTTCCTGCTAAGGGAACGATACGGGAGATCTCTTCTTGGTTTTGAACGCGATAGAGAGGCATTAACGGCGCGCTCTGCTCAGGGGTGACGGTGAAGTCCATTAATAGTCGTTCAATGGCTTCCCGTGCCGTTTCCGACATAGCATATTTTAAGCCTTTCGCGATCAAACGAGTTCGATCTTGAAGGTCTTTTTTTTGCTTAGCCTGTTTCCAGCATTGATAGGCCATAGCATCTCCAGGATGGAGGGTAAACCCTGGAGGTAACTGAGGCATCAAGGAAAAAGTTTGAAAGGTTTTGCTAACTTCCCTAGTTTCGAGGTGATCTAAATTTTTATCCTTGGCTAATTGTGCCACAATAGGGCGTTGAGTTTGGTTTAAGATCCGCAGTTCATAGAGAACATCGCTTTTAGGACCGCGATAGTATTTTAAAAGTTCTTCGGATACATTAGTAGTCAGTAAACTATCGTACACTTGAGCAGCAACGATAATTAAATTTTGTTGACTGGCTTGAAAACCCGTTTTTTCAAAGAGGGTTTGACTGTTGTATCCTGCTTTTTGTAGCTGTTGACAGGTTTTGCCCCAGTCTACCCAAGTACCTTCCTTATGGAGAAGCGATCGTATTAATTCTTGAGCTTGTTCTTGAGAAAGCTGTGGTGAAGTCTCTTCGGGGTGATGGTTCATCGAAAATTTTGGGTTTGAAACCCCGTGCTTCTTGCTCCGTCCCTATGTCTGAGGTTCCCTCAGACGGGGCGGTGCGCTTTTAGCACGGCTTTACTGCTTCATGAAACCTACGCAAACCTATACAGGGTTGCTGTTCAATTCCTGCTTCATCCAAGGGAGACGGCTCCTTCTTGTCCACAGGCATTCACCGATAAGCCATCGGCATTTTTCAACAAATTCTTGTTGTTTTTGGAGGTCTATAAAGGGTGTCTAGAACTTGTTTATAGATTCTTCCGTTATACTTTCTCTAGCTTGGTTTTCGCTTTTTTGAGAAAAGAGGAACCTATTAAGTCTCCTTCATGAACCTCACCAATAAGCCCAATTCTAGCACTTGATGTTAAAGCAAGTCAATACTTAACTGATTAAGATTTAAAGATAATTCCTAGACATTAATGTCTAGTTTGGTCTAGGTTTGTCTGGGTTTTTGTCTTCTAGAAAAAGCTCTTTCAGTCTAGCATACTCACAGAATATGTGTTAAACTGTGAGACATGAAAGAACGTACCTACAAATTTCGTTTTTACCTGAAAAGGACGGGAGCATGAAAGCCATCGTCTTTTCAAGCGATGGATGAAATCTGACTCGAATGGTTTTAACCATTCGTATTCTTCTCCTGTAATTCTAAACTGTCGATCCAATCCTCAATAAGTGCTGTGATTGTTTTATCTTTTTGGGCAGCATATAAATATAGCTTATTTCTCCTGCGCTCAGACAAACGAATTGTTAATGACTTTGTTTTCATACATACATATTTAGTGCATCAGTGTTAGTATAACATCAGGAGGTAAAAATATGATGTATGGATGCCAGCAAAATCTAATTAGTCCAGATAAACACCTTGTAGCTATTCTTGAATTTATTTGTTCTGAGTCTCACAAACTAACTAACTGTGGAATTTATTATGCTCGTCAACTTTATTTCAAAACCTATAAAATTATTGGTAAATTTGACTTAGAGAAAGAGTATAAAACTAACAAGCATTATCAAGTTTTATACTCTCAAGCAGCGCAACAAGTATTAAGAACTGTAGCGGAGTCTTTTAAATCATTTAAGGAGTTAAGCAAAAAGTATAGAAAAGGAGAGTTGACGGATAAACCTCGTCTTCCTAAATACAGAAAAAAAGGAGGATTGTCTCTTGTCACTTATCCTAAGCAAGCCTTAAAATTGGTTGAGAATCAAATTAGAATTCCTTTAGGAAAAACTGTTAAGCGATGGTTTGAAATTGATAGTTTTTATATACCAATACCTTCTAATTTGAGTTTTCAAGAGATTAAGGAATTAAGAATACTTCCGAGAAATAAGTGTTTTTATGTTGAATTCATTTATGAGATTCAACCAGTTAAAACTGAGGTAAATGACGAATATGTACTAGGGATTGACCCAGGATTAAATAATTGGCTAACAGGAGTTTCTAACCTTGGGACTAGCTTCATAATTGATGGAAAACATCTTAAGTCTGTTAATCGTTGGTACAACAAACAACTAGCTACTCTCAAAGAGGGAAAACCTCAAGGATTTTGGTCAACAAAACTTGCTCTTATTACAGAAAAGCGTAACCGTCAAATGAGAGATTCCGTTAATAAAGCAGCGAGACTTGTTATTAATCACTGTCTTGAGCATCAAATTGGAGTGATTGTTTTTGGCTGGAATGAACAACAAAAAAAGAATGTTAATCTAGGTAAAAAGAACAATCAATCTTTTGTTTCAATTCCTACAGGTAAACTTAAAGAACGAATTAAACAATTGTGCCAACAATACGGCATTAAGTTTATTGAAACTGAAGAAAGTTATACCTCTAAAGCTTCATTTCTAGATAATGATTGGCTACCTACTTTTGGTGAAAAACCCGAAGGGTGGCAATCATCAGGGAAGAGAATAAAAAGAGGTTTATATCGTGCAGCCAATGAAGAGTTAATCAATGCTGATTGCAATGGGAGTGCTAACATAATTCGTAAAGTGATTCAGCGCGGTCAAGAAGGTTTCCCCCATAAGCGAGGAAATAAAGAAGTAAGCACAACACTTAAGTTTGATTTAAGTCGAGTGTCTAGGGGCGTTTTGACTCGTCCCCAGAAGTTGAAATTCTGGTCAGCTAAAAAGACACAAAGCAATGCGGTTTTAACCCATTGCGGAGTATCCTTTTAGAATCCCCGTTGATTTATCACGGGGAGAAGTCAAGCCTTTCTCTATTATATTCACTTCAAGAGTAGAATCGCTCTTAAGATAGTTCACGCTGATGTTGAACACAATCAGTTAGGTATAAATTAATCAATTCTTGATAGGATATTCCTTTTTCTTCTGCTTTTTCTTCAAAGTATTCTATCACCTCAATTCCTAACGGTAAAGTGACTTGTTGTTTGAGTTGTTTCGCAAAAGGATTCGGACGACGTTTCATAGAAGCAAGGTTATATTCTGGTTTCATGATTTTATCCTCGATATTCAATACTTTCTTTTTGAGTAGCTTTTCGGGCTGAAATAATTCTGATTATAGATTCTTGTTCTCGGAAACAATGAATAATGAGCAATATTCTCATTTTTGAGCTTCTACCAAGTAGTAAAAATCGCTCTTCCTCTTCAGAATGATCTTCGTCCCAAAATTGAATGGCATTATCATCATAAAACACAGTCTTTGCTTCTTCAAAAGAAACCCCATGCTTTTTTTGATTGATTCTATTTTTTTCGTTATCCCACTCAAAAAGTATTCGACTCATCTTGATATTTTAAAACAAAAAATAGAAGGTTTCAACAAATCAATTTATCGCTTCGCTCGAACTCAGAATTAGAAAGTATTAACCATCAAATTATTAGAAAAAACTTCTGACTTCTGTGCGATAGCGCGCCCTACGCAGTGAGGAACTTCACACTTCTGACTTCATGAAATAGGTTTTGGTGTAATTATCTTAGCTGTTAATGTCCCGATCGCATACTGGTCTTTCAAATAACTTAACGCTTCAGATACAGGACACCAACTCAACTTAAGACTATTTCCAGTCAATTCAATAACGGTATATTCTTCTGGTTCTATTTAATGATGTGCTGGTATCCAAATCAGGTAATTGTGACCCAATAATAGCCAAACCGGTGACTAAAGGTGATACTTCCCCTAAAGCAAAACTGACCGATGCAGCAGCGATCGCACTATGAGTTAACGCCATCATTTTAAATTCCCCCTTTGAGTTTTCTTAAGAACATTTTTCTTACTAATTAATCATTAAAACGGTTTTTTATTCACAAGTTTTCTTGATGTTGAGAGAGGATAGATTGTAATAATTTAGGAGAAACAAAAAAGCTGGTTTTTTGTAATTGGTTAACTTTAGTAGGTAAATCAATTTTATCATCAAGAATAAGTAAAGTAGCCTTGATTTCTTCTGCTAAGATAATTGCTTCACGTTCCCCTTTATCTAATTGATCAAGGTCTGAATCTGACGCATTCGTTATATTTCTAATGACTAACCAATCAGGATAATTTTCTATCCATTCTTTGACAGATTTAGGAGTTTCTTCTGCTTGTAATTCTTGATAAACAGCTTGAGGAATAATTACGTTTTTATATAGAATTGGTAACAATTCAATACAGTCAATTAAAATTAAATAACAGAGAGGAGACGTATCAGAAATAATAATCATTGTTGTCTTAATTCTTGAAGTGTCATTAAATCTTTTTCTAACTCTTCTTCATCATAATTAAGATAAATTCCTGCTTCTTTAAGAAATTGATGGATTTCTAAACGAGAGGGCAGCTTTAAAATTTCTCCTAATTCTGCGGTACTAATCAGTTGGTTTTGATAAGCTTCTAAAGCTAAATTAGTTATCATTTTCTGAGATAAACTCCCCCATTTTTCCTCCATTCTGGTTTGGATATCGTCAGGTAGTTCAATAATGATTTGCATCGTTTTCTCCTACTATTTACAGTTAAATATTTAAGGACTTTTATCGTAATCAAGTTTTTGGGGCTTGATTATCAATAGTTAATTTCCTTTATTCATTAATAATGATAAATGATTGATTGTCCATTATCAATTCTAAATTCTGCATTCTTAATTCTAAATTCTAAATTCATCATTGTTTATCCCATTATCTAATAACCCCTCTAACCAGTACCGTAAACTAGCAGGAAGACGTTGAGAATCAGGAATAATTAAGAACGTTTCATCTCCTACATTATCAGCAATTTCCTCCTTTAAACCATCCGCCATTAACGCCTTTTCTCCCACTTCATCCCCATTGGCATTATATTTGGGTTCCGAAGTCGGAATATCCAACGCTTCAGCGATATGCACCAAGAACTTTTTCAGCAAACCCTATTTATATTAGGATTTTATTGTTGTTTTCTAGAGGAGTTTTCACCATGAAACGATTATTATCTATGTTATTAATGAGTGCTGTTGTTACAGTTCCTAATATAGCTTTGGG
>JASJDW010000332.1 GCA_030064955.1 Crocosphaera sp. | reverse complement strand
GGACTTTTTTACGTCTGATCAACCCCAATAGTATCGAAACTATGTTAGTGGCCGAAGGAACCTTACAAGCTGCTTCGACTAAAATTATTGATACTAGCTGTATTATTGATGGTCGCATTGAACAACTTCTAGAAACAGGCTATATTGAAGGACAAATTCTCATTCCCCAATTTGTTTTACAGGAGTTACAACAATTAGCAGATGCCAGTAACGATCAAAAACGAGTCAGGGGACGACGGGGGTTAGACATTTTAAATAGAATGCAGGAATCTTTCCCTAAACGCATTGTTATTCATTCTGCTGACTATGAAGATATTGCCACAGTTGATGCTAAATTAGTTCATTTGGCACAAGAAATCAACGGAACCCTTTTGACCAATGACTACAATTTGAGTAAGGTCGCTAACTTACAAAAAGTAACCATTCTCAATGTTAATGATATTGCCCAAGCTATTCGTCCTATTTATTTACCTGGAGATACCATAGACCTGAAAATTCTCAAACTAGGCAAAGAACCCACTCAAGGAGTTGGATATCTTGAAGATGGGACGATGGTAGTGGTCGAAGAAGGCAAAGAATACATTGGGGAAGAATTAAGTGTGGTGGTAACTTCCGCCTTACAAACCTCCGCTGGTCGAATGATTTTTGCTAAACCCCAGTCGGTTATTGCTTCATCATAACTCCTCCTATAATTAAACCCTCAATCTTATTTTCTTTAACATATTTAACACATTTCTGTTTAATGTTAATGTTAGTGTTTGTTTTTCCCAGTAGTATAGGTTCTTTGCTTCCTTGCTCTAAAGATATATTAAGTCTATCGTACTTTGAGCAGTCACTAGCTCTGTAATATACTTTTCGCTCTTGTGGGATGAAAACGCGGGCTTTCTTTGCCGGAATAAGTTCGTTATGCCATGTCTTGGAATCAAAGAAATATCCGTCCTTTATAGCAATAGAATCGATTTTGGTATCCCTAAAAAAGTTTCTCATGCTGGTTACCATATTAGTATTGAGAATATCGTCCCCACTACCAGCTCTAAAAGTATCGTAGAGACGTTTACAAAACGTCTCTACAGCGAAACTATTGAGCAGTTTCAATGCCATTATTGACTAAGTCCATCAGAGCATCATATTTCGGAGAACCAGCCTGATCAATGGATTCTAAAGTTCCCCAACTTCCCCACTTGCTGGGTTCTCCTACATCAGTAAAGTGCATAAATAATCCACCACCTTGTTGATACCAATTACTGAAATATTCTTTATACAGTTCTCCCATACGAGGATCGCTGTTAGCTGCAATGAATAGGTCAGTAATGGTTTGATTATTTTCGACCCCTCCATGTCCGACTAAATGTTGTCCACCTTCGTAAGCTAGAAGTTCTAACCCTTCTTGTTGAGCTAAATCTGCATAATTCGCCATATTATCATAGGCTTTTTGTAATGCACCTCCAGTCGGTCCATCACTTATTACTCCTCCTTGAGTTAATTCATCAAACAGTTGATCAAGAGTCCATGTTTCTACTTCAGCTTGGTTGCTATTCTTTCCTAAATAACCACCAAAATAAGGAGCAATAGCGATCGCATCAATACCATAATCAGCATGGGTTTTATTCTCAGTAGACCAAGAATCATAATTTAAAGCTTGTTGTGCTGTCCATCTGTTAGCAGCTTGAGCAGCCATAACTCCCATAACTCGTTCTTTTTGCCCTGTTTCCTCAAAGACTTGATCCCAAATTTCGGTAATCTCTGTGGTTCGTTTTCCAAACCAATTCATCCAATTTCCGTTAAAGTTAGGATCATTTTTAGCTTGTTGATCAACCCAACGGGCTTGAGTGAACTGCCAATTCCAAACTTCATTAGAATATTCAACATAAACGGTTCGTTCGGGTTCAAGGTTATCTCTGACATAAGTGGCAAAATTGGTAACATATTCATCGGTAGCCATGTGGGGCATAGTAAACCAAGGATCAACATCAAGAGTATTTGCCAATTCGACCATTACTTCTACTGGTGCGCCTAAGGTTGACCAAGTTGAATCTTCTAAAGTAGGTCGCTCACTCCATTCCCCTTGAGTTGAATGGTTAGTTTTCATCCAATCCATGAAACGAAGGGTATGATAAGGCTGAGTTGTTTCTAAAAAAGTTGGGTTGAATGTTTCTGTTTCGTACCTTGATTCATAAGCTTCGGGAATCAGGCGAATATTGCGAAGATAATCTACTGTTTGATTTGGGTCAGTTTCGGCAATTGTGATAGTAAGACTTTGATTGCTTCCTATGTTAATCACATCCCGTCCATCAATAGAAGATGCTTGATCAATAGCTTGGTTACTATATTGAATCTCCCCTTCTCCGTCATACAAGACAATATATCTTCCTTGATCAAGGTTAGTGAAGATGGTGCTGACATAATTATATTGGGGTACATCTTCAAGTGCTGGTAAAGATTTAACCCAACCATTTTCATCCAGATCCAATAGATGATTTTCTTTGGTATTCCAAACCCCATCTGTCTGAGTTATCCATTGACGAGAAGATTTAAAGCGATCAATAAAGGGAACTTGAGTAGACCAGTCATTAATTCCATTAAGGTTGGTTCCTAGGGCTACATCATTAGTAACATTAACAGTGACAGTTGCATCACTTAACAATCCTTGCTCATTCTGTATCATATAGTCAAAGCTGGTAACACCAGCAAAATCAGCATCGGGATTAAAAAAAATATTCCCTTGACTGTCAAGAGTGACAGTACCATCACTAGCATTAGTAACTTCTGTAATTCGGAGAGTCTGGCCATTAGTATCTAAATCATTTGCTAATAAATCTGATCCTAGTATAGTTAAAGACTTATTTTTTTGTGTAACAAAATGATCATCATAGGCTTGCGGCTTACTAAAAGCAGGAACTTTGACTTCCAATGTAACCGTTGCAGTATCGATACCTCCATTTCCATCACTTACTGTATAATCAAAGCTGGCAGTTCCTGAAAAATCAGCATCAGGAGTAAATATAACATCTTCATTGTTATCAAGGTAAACAGTTCCATTAATATTATTATCAACACTAATGAGACTTAAAGTATCACCATCAGGAGCATCATCATTACTGAGTAAATCGGCGGCAACGATAGTAGTAGAAGTGTTTTGGTCTGTTGTAAAACTGTCATCAACTGCCACAAGAGGATTATTAGTTGCTATAGATTGAATGACAACATTATCAATAGCTTGGAATTCAGTTTCATCCACTCCATTCGTCCAGAATCTTAGAGCAATATATTCGTATCCACTACCAAAGTCTACACTATCCCAAGAAAAAGTTTTCCAATCAAACTCCTCAGTCGCTATATTATTGGTATCAAGTAAAGTAACAACATTAATGGTAGAATCGTCTACAGTTACAGGCGCATTGGTGTTCCAATTTCCCATTTTGAATTCACCATCAACACCATAGATTTGTAATCTTAATATATTATTAGAACCCAGATTAGTTGCATCAAAATGAATAGCTTGTAATCCTTGAGTAATTTGATTATCTCCGATGACTTGAATTAAACCGCCTGCTCCAGTATTATCAGCGTCAGCCCATTGATTCGCTCCATCCAAATTCCATTTATGACTCTTTGGTACAATCCAGCCTTTTCCTGCATCTGTAGAATAAGTAGTCCCCCAATTTGAGTTGAAACTATTTTCGCTATTTGTAGTAATAAAGCTTCCATTTTTCATAATATTAGTAGATTTGATTGTATTAGTATCGACAACAGTAGGCGGTTCTACAGAATCTTGATATTCATAAATTTTGATATTAGAAAAAATACTTTCTGCTTCAGAATTAGAAACATCATGATCATTGGCAAAAGTTAAATAAGAAACATCTCCAGTAAAAAAATCTCCCACACGAATTTTATAATGAGTCCAAGTTTCTCCTGTTGGATCTTGATAATTATCAAAGTCTCTAATTGCCCAATCTTGAGTCCCATATAATTTGAAAAGAGAAGTAGAATTTAACATATTATCATTATCAAACCCAATACCATGTATTTCCCCTTCTCTAGAACTTTTAAAGTCAAATTCTAAAATTGTATCAGCAGTGATGGTATAATCATAATTGATTTTTTTCCAGCCATTTCCCAGCAAAGTTAACGTCTTTCCATCATCTTCTATACTTGTTTGTGCAGCAATATCTTGATTGGTACCACCATAAGATTGAATCATTAAGGGGTCAAAAATTAATACATTTTCAGTCATTGTTTTTCCGTCTCTTCACGTTCAATTGTTTTTTGTCTTAATATAAAGATGCCCTAAACCCAGGAAATCAACTCAGAAATAAGACTTAACTTTTAGTTTATTTTTGAGAAAATTAGATCAGTATTTTTAAGGTGTTTAAGAAAAAATACTGATAATACAAAAATCTGAACAGGCTCAAAATATAGAATTACAGATTTACCTACGTATAACTATCAATGATTTTTAAAATCAATCGATTATAGTGGGGGTTTTGTAAGTAAAATTCGTGAGTTTTGCTTTTCATATATAAGTCTAATTTATTTTTGTAAAAAAATAGTCAATATTTTTGTAAAAAAAAGTAAAAAATTTTGTAAAGAAATAGTAAAAAATTTTGTAAAAAAATAGTAAAATAGTATGTGATTTAAACCATAAAGTAGGAATGTCACCAAGTGCCATTACCAAAAATATCTCTATCATTTCTAAAAAATAAAGCGATCACGGGGACTCTGTGGACTATTATTGGCTATGGAGGGGGTCAAGTCCTTCGTTTAGGTAGTAACCTAATTCTTACTCGTCTTCTTATTCCAGAATTATTTGGCTTAATGGCTTTAGCTACAACTTTTATTCAGGGTTTAACCCTGTTTTCGGATATTGGCATTAAACCAAGCATTATTCGTAGTTCAAGAGGAGATGATCCCACTTTTCTCAATACAGCCTGGACATTACAGGTGATTAGAGGATTTGGTTTATGGATAGGATGCTGTATAATTGCCTGGCCAGTTTCCCAATTTTATGACAATCAGCAACTTCTCTGGTTGCTTCCTACCGTTGGACTGACAACCATTATGTCAGGATTCAACTCAACTTCTTTGGCTACCCTCAATCGTAAGTTAGATATAGGTAAACTTACCTTACTCCAATTGGGGGTACAAGTATTAACTTTAACGATAATGATTGCTTGGGCTTATTTTCAGCCATCCATTTGGGCTTTGGTTGTGGGTAGCTTGGTTTCTGTCTTTATCAAGATGGCTATCAGTCACAGACTAGAACCAAGTATATCTAATCGTTTTGTTTGGGATCAAGAATCGATTAAAGAAATTGCTTCTTTTGGTCGTTGGATTCTAGTTTCCACCATGATGGTATTTTTGGCAAATCAATCTGATAGATTAATTTTGGGAAAGTTGTTGCCTTTAGAGATATTAGGTCTCTATAGCATTGCTTTTATGTTTGCTGATCTACCTAAGCAGATAGGAGGTAAATTAAGCCATCAGGTTATCTTTCCCTGGATTTCTCAACATAATCATTTGTCTATCAAAGCAATTGAACAAAAAGTTAATAACAAACGTAGATTAATTAATCTTTTTACTGGTCTTTTGATTGCTATCTTAGTAAGTTTTGGTGACGTAATTATTTTTGTGTTGTATGATGATAGGTATATTCAGGCTGCTTGGATGCTACCAATCTTAGCACTAGGGATTTGGCCGACTACTCTTTTTATTACAACCAATCCTATCTTGTTAGCATTAGGAAAACCATATTATGGAGCGTTAGGTAATTCTTTGAAGTTCTTGTATATGATAATCTGTTTGCCAGTCTTTTTTAATCTGTTTGGTATTTTGGGAGCCATTATTGTTATTTCACTTAATGATATTATGCTTTATAGCTCAGTTGCTTACGGAATACAAAAACAGAATTTTAATAGTTTGCAAAAGGATATACAAAACACTATAATATTAGTCATAGCTATTTTCTTGCTGTCTACAATTCGGTATTGTTTAGGTTTTGGGCTATCTATTGAAACAATTTTATAGGAGATGAGGAATGCCTCTACCAGATTTTTTGATTATTGGTGCTGCTAAGTCAGGAACATCAACTTTATATAAGTATTTAAAAAATTATTCTTCAGTTTATATGTCTCCTAAGAAAGAACCAGCATTTTTTGCTAGAGACGATATATATTCCTTAGGTTTAGAATGGTACACTTCACTGTTCAAAGATGCCAAACCTTCTCAGAAATGCGGGGAAGCATCAACAGATTATAGTAAATGTACTGAATATCCAGAAGCAGCCATACGAATATTAAATACTATTCCTGATGTTAAAATTATTTATATCATGAGACATCCTGTGGATAGGGCTTATGCTCATTATAGACATATAAAATTGACAAGAGAACGACCAGTGGAAAGTACTTTCGAAAAAGAAATTGAGAAAACTAGCTTTTGTTTGGATGCAAGTAATTACTTGATGCAAATCGAGAAATATCTTGAATTTTTTCCCAAACAGGCATTTTTGTTTCTCCTAATGGACAATTTAATTCAAAATCCATCACAAGTATTAAATCAAATTTTTTCGTTTCTTGAGGTAAAAGAAAAGGCCAGTATAAATGTGGAGAAGGAAATTGTAGCAAATTCTTCAGATCAAAGGTTAGAACAAGTTGTTTATTCTAGAATCACAAAACCTATCAACAAAATTTATGGGATAAAAGTATTAAAAAACCTTTTTCCTAAAAATCAACGAGATAACATATATAGTCTAATAAGAGAATCTTGGTATGGGCAAAAAATTGTTAATGAAAATCGTGTTTCTCCTATGAAACCAAAAACCCGAGAATGGCTGCTCGAGAGTTTTCAAGAACACAATCAAAAATTATCTGAATTTCTTCAACTTGATTTATCTCACTGGGATACATGATTAGCTGAAATAGGTAATTACGAGATAAATATTAGAACAACGATATATGGATAAATGATAAAAATCTTAGTAACTGGGACAGCGGGATTTATTGGATTTCATTTAAGCCAAAGATTATTAAATCAAGGCTATCAAGTTATAGGAATTGATAATTTAAATCCCTATTATGATATCAAGTTAAAAAAAGCTCGTATTGCTCAACTAAAAAATCATAATACTTTTCAATTTTATAAAGCTAATATTGCTAATCGAGATGATGTTTCTCAGATATTTACTCAGCACAAATTTGATTATGTTGTTCATTTAGCCGCTCAAGCTGGAGTTCGTTATTCATTAGAAAACCCTTATGCTTACGTGGATAGTAACTTAGTAGGATTTGTTAATATTTTGGAAGGATGTCGGCATAGTGATATTAAACATTTAGTTTATGCTTCATCCAG
>JASJDW010000331.1 GCA_030064955.1 Crocosphaera sp. | reverse complement strand
TCAAATAATCCCGATAAGCTTGTAAGTCTTTAAATTGTCCTTGTCCGGGTGTATGATCCATTAAAGAGAATAAATGAACACTATCTTCTCCTAATAATTCTAAAAGAATCGGTAAACTGGTGGGATCGGTAATTTCATAACGACAATGAACCCGATTATCTACTAAGGCAAACGGTTGATATTGATGAATTTCTCTAACAATTTCTGCTGCCATTTCATTATTTCTTACCCCTAACTCTTCATGAGCAAAAGAAATACTATGAAACGGTGTAGTAATACCAGCGATCGCATTCTTTCGATCAATTTGAGCAATAGCAAAATCTAAAGGGAAAAATGTATTTGCTCTGGGTTCAATTTCTTTTTCTATGGCATCACAGTGAGCATCAATCATCCCTGGCATTAAATATTGTCCCTGTAAATTAATTTCTTCTACATTACTAGGTGTATCAGTATTAATTGCCCTAATCACTCCATCTTCAACTAAAAGAGAAGCAGATTCTAACACTTGATCTTTGAGAATAATTTGAGCATTTGTAAAATGAATTTTCATCGTTTTTGACCATTAATAATTAAGTAAATAAATTAGTATTGATTAATTCAAAACTTTGCTAGTAATATGATTATTTTCGGAGGATAAATAAACCTCAAAATCAGCTAATTGTGCAACTAAATCAGGATCATGGAGAATAATTAAAATTGCGGTTCCAGATGTTTTAATCCGTTCGATAATTTTAACAACTCTTTCTGCCGAAGTCTTATCTAAACTGGCTGTGGGTTCATCTAAAAGTAAAAGACGAGGGGAAAAAATCATCCCTCTGGCAATATTTACTCGTTGTTTTTCTCCCCCTGAAAACGTACTAGGAGACAAATTCCATAATCTTTCAGGGAGTTTGATTTCTGCTAAGAGATTTTTTGTTTTCTCCCTAGCTTCCTTTTGATTCATCCCTAAATCAAAGAGAGGTTTAGCTACTACATCTATTGTAGATTGTCTCGGTAAACAGTGCAAAAACTGAGTAACAAAACTAATATCAGTCTTGCGTAAACGAATCATTTTTTGCTCACTTACTGTAGCTAAATCTAGACATTCTTGGTTTTTAGTGTAATAAAAAATAGAGCCTTCGCTCGCTAAATAAGTACCGTAAACACATTTTAAAATGCTAGATTTTCCTACGCCAGAATCCCCTGTTATCGCAGTAATTTTACCAGAAAAAGCTTCAAGGAAAACATTTTGAGCCGAAGGAATAGATTTTTCTTGTTCATGGAGAAAAAAGCATTTACTTAAATTCTCAATTTTCAAAACAAGATTACTGTTCATAATTTGTTAGTAATTATAAGATTAACTAAAGTGCCGATGAAACTAATTGTTGAGTATATTGATGTTGAGGATCTTCTAAAACTTGATCTGTTAAACCTGATTCAACAATTCGACCCTGTTTCATAATTAAAGTACGATGAGCTAACAATTTAATGACCCCTAAATCGTGGGAAACGACAATCATTGAAACATTTAATTGTTGTTGTAATTGCAGAATTAAATCAAGAATACGCGCTTGTACCGATAAATCTAATCCTGTTGTTACCTCGTCTAAAAGTAGTAATGGAGGTTCCGTAGCTAAAGCACAAGCAATTTGTACCCGTTGCTGCATTCCTCCAGAAAATTGACTGGGTAATTGATCCATTCTTGGGATTGGAAATTCTGTGCGATCTAATAATTCTTGTGCTTTTTGACGAATTTTAGCGTATTCAAAACAGTCATTCATCAATAATCTTTCAGCAATATTTCCCCCCGCAGAAACCCGAAAATTCAAGCCTAAATGGGGATTTTGATAAACCATCCCCAGTTTATGATGGCGTAACCATCTTCCTTGAGCAGCATTGAGTTGAAAGAGGTTATATGCTTCCCCTTGATCCCAAAAAATTGCTTTTCCAGAAGTAGGTTTTTCATCAAAATAGAGCATCTTAACAAGGGTTGATTTACCACTCCCAGACTCTCCCATAATGCCTAAAATTTCCCCTGGATAAAGATCAAAGTTGAGGTTATCAGTGGCGACAATACTGCCACAATGGGGACAAATATTTCTGTTATATTCTGCTCCTGTAGATGTCAGACATTGAGAGCAACCCTCACCATAAATTTTAGTTAATTCTCTAACTTCTAGTATTTTTTCCATAGGTTTTAATTAGTTTTTATAATCAATTTAATTGGACATGAGTTCGACGAAAGAGGATTTATGGATAACTAGGAAAAAGTTTCAAGTCTTAGAGACTGTTTATAAACAAAATATTAAGATGGTGGGGTGGGCAAATCAGAGGTTCATCTGGATCACCCATCAAGTAGAAAACTTTGCCCACCCTACAAAACTCGCTTGTAATGTTTCTTTAACAAACATCCTCTTAAACCCCTATTATCTCCTTGAAAAAAGAATAACTCCGAACTCACGTTAGTTGAGAGTTGCAGTAGTCACTATCTGAACATTGATAGATTTTTTCTCCTGTTTTGTGTTGCAATTCATCTAAATAACTGTCTATTGAACCACAACGACTACAAGCACGTCTTTCTCCATTTTCATCGATAAAATCTTCAACTCGAAAACCGATATCTAGAAAGGTTAACGGTGTAGTTTGGGTATAGGGAGGAATGGCATAAATTTTCTTTTCTCTACCTGCTCCAAACAGATGTAAAACGGGGGAATTGTTTAATTTAGGAACATCAAAACGGGGAATGGGGGAAGGATCAATGACATAATAATGGTTAACACAAGTGGGATAACGATGAGAAATTGTAATTTCCTTGAATTTAACCATATCTTCGTAAAGTTTGACCCACAAACGAGCATAATCTTTTTCCCCGTGCATGATTTTTCGTTTTTCCTCGTTCGCTTCAACCACAATTAAAGGATCGGGATAAGGCACTTGTAACACCAGAATTTGTCCTTTTTTCAAAGGTATTTCAGGGATACGATGACGGGTTTGAATGATAGATGCTTCGACGGTTTTTTTGGTAAGATTCACCCCTGGACAAGTTTGGGCGACAAATTTACGAATATTGACGGCGTTAACCGATTCATCGCTACCTTGATCGATCACTTTGAGGGTATCTCCTGCACCCACTATAGACAGGGTTATTTGTAGTCCTCCTGTTCCAAACCCTCTGGCCATGGGCATTTCCCTGGAAGCATAAGGAACTTGATAACCTGGAATAGCCACCGCTTTGAGAAGACTGCGACGAATTTCTTTTTTAGCATATTCATCAATAAACCCAAATTGATAGCCATAGTTTTGAGTGGTGTTTAACGTTTCTGTTGACATAAGTAAGTACACACAATTAGTTACACAAAAACTGTAGGCCGATGCACTGCCCACAATAAGCTCTGGATAAAAGTTTTAGCCTTTTACTAGGCAATGCCCACCGTGCAATCAATTTCGTTCAGGCACTTAGTTTGACTAAGAGGCTGTTTATAAACAAAATCTTAAGACAGTAGGTGGGCAAATCAGAGATTTATTCAGACTACCCGTAAAGTAGAGAACTTTGCCCACCCTACAAAGGCTGTTTACAAACAACATCTTAAGACGGTAGGTGGGCAAATCAGAGATTTATTTGGACTACCCGTAAAGTAGAGAATTTTGCCCACTCTACAAAGCTCCCTCTGCATCCATTGATACACTTTGTTTATTTTGTTTCTGTTGCGTAGTCCGGAGGCGATCAAGATCCGATTGAAAGGTGACGTAATGAGGCATTTTATAATGAGAAGCAAAACCCATAGATTGAACACCATCAATATGCAGTAAGACAAATTCAGGATCTTCGGAGGGGTTTTCGATACCTTGGGTTTGTCCTTTTTGTAAGGCACGATCTAAAATAGCCATTGCGATCGCTTTTACCTCATTGTGACCAAAACACGCTCCATATCCTAATCCAAAGGTGGGTAAACTATCTTTATCTTTACTGTTATACATGGCCACAATTTCACATTCAGTCATCAATACCTCCCCGACTTCTTGTAATTCTCCTGTGATGGGATGGGGTAACATAACCGGTAAATAACCCACCCTCAACTCTGCTACGGTGGGGTGTACGTCGCCATACCCTCTCATATTAGAATAGGCGATCGCTAAAATTGATCCGGTTTCTGCTCTGGCCATGGTTGCTAATGCTGCTGAACGAGAAACGGGGAAAATTAAGGGTTCACGGGTAATATCAAAGGGTAATGTGGGTTTATTGATGACAGGAGGTAATAATCCTTCTGCGCGTAAACTAGCCAATACTTTAGGAAAAGTGGTGGGTAAGTCTTCTTCGGGGATATTTTTGAGCCAAGATTGAGTAATATGGCGAAATTCATCGGGGGATTCTTTTAATAAGTTAAAACGAAATAATCGCTGTAAATAATCAGAAGTCGGCCCTAACATTTGTCCCCCTGGAATTTCTTTAAAGGCAGCAGAAATACGACGAATTAATCTTAAATTTTCCCCATGATGGACAGGAGTTTCTCCTAAACGGGGTTTAGTGGAACGATAGGCGCGAAGATAAAAAGCTGCTTCGAGGATGTCTCCTGCGCTTTGTTTAATGGCTAGAGAGGCTAATTCGGGATGGTATAAACCTCCTTCTGATAAAACTCGACTGTGTAAAAAATGTAATTGATTTTCGATAGTTTGAGCAGACAAAGGATCATTTTTTTGATCATTAGTCCGCAACACATCTAACAGATTAATTGCTTCATTGATCGCTTCTTCTCCTCCTTGTATGGCGACATAACCCATTGATAAATTTTCCCAATGATGAACATTAATTAATCATTATATACAAAAAAAATAGTAGGTTAATTTATCAGATATTAACTAAAATATAACTTAAGGTTAAACTCATTAATCTTATAATAAAATTCCTAAAGAAAGCTGATATAGCGTTTCTCACACTTACGAGGTACACCTAACATTTAAGTTCTGACTCCTGACTCCTGACTCCTGTTCGCTAGAGCCGGAGCGAAGCGAGGAACTCCTAAAACTAGAAAATTTTGTA
>JASJDW010000330.1 GCA_030064955.1 Crocosphaera sp. | reverse complement strand
GGTCAGATCCCCTTGTTTATGACGGATTAAAGCTTTGCCAAATAAAGCGTTAAAATAGGTAGGATTTTGGGTCAAAATTTGATCATAAACTGATTCTGCTTCCTGAGGGTTTCCTGTCCTTTCGTACAATTCTGCCAACTTAATTTTATTCTCTAAGTTATTAGGTTGCTGCTGGATAATTTTCTTTAAAAGATCGACAGCTTGTTGTGATTGTTCTTGATTAAGATAATAATTAACTAAGGTTAATGCGCTTTGGGTATCATTAGGATTATTTTGTATGGTTTTTTCTAATTGTTGAATAGATTCTTGAACCATTTGATTATCATATTTCTTTTCTGATAACCCATTCAATAGTAATATACCGATTCCCATTAAGCCAAATACAGTACCCACAATTCCTATTAGCGGCCAGAGAATCTTTTGAGAAGGGGATAACCAATATTGTAACGAAGAAACATCTAGTTTAAGGGAACTGTCTAAAGATTGATGATGACGGGATACAAAAGAACCTTTTTGCAATTCAGAAACAATCCAAAGAAAAGCGGCCGCTGAACCGTTGACTTCAAAACAATATTCTTCACCTTTAGAAACAATGGGAATTCCTGAATAAAATCGTTGATATTTTGCGTCAGCTGCTTCTAAACGAGTGGTCAAAAATTGTAAATTCTCTTCAATTTGTAAGCGAGTCATAGACCCTGAAGCTAAGCGATCGCATTGTGTAATAATAAGGGCAAATCCATAATCGATGGCCTTTTGATCCACTAAGATAGCGATCGCCATTACTTGTTTAACTAATCCTTCTAATTCATCAATATAAGTAGGATCTTTAACTAATCTTTCTCCATTTATAAACACACAACAACTATGAGAAGAAAGAACTAAGTTTTGAAAGTCAGGATGGGTAAAATCACAATATTCTCCTGGAATATCTGACCAACTAAAATAACAGAGTGTTTTCACTTTTTTGTGATTTCTCTGTTTTAAAATAAAATCAAAGTTAGTCATTTTTAAAGTCGGTGGGGGATAGGATCCTGTGCGTTTAACATAGTCAAGAATAGAATTAAGTGTTTTTTTATCGTCTCCATTCTCACATTCAAACCAAATCTCTTGATGATCTTGACCTTCAGAGACTTGATTCATTTCTGCGTAGCTACCCGCTAAAAATACAGTTTTTCCTACCCCACGCTGGCCGATACTAAGAAGATTAAAATGGGGATATTCGGTAGGGGATGATGATAAAAAATTCATGGTTTAAAATTGATTGTAGTTGTCAAATAATTTAAAGTTTTCAGCTTTCTTCCAGTTCAAAATTATTGCATTAAAATAGTATTTAAAATTCAATAAGATAGCCCAAAAATAGTATTAAACTATCATATACTACTATTAACAAGTGGGAGGATTTTCAGGATCTGAAGTTTTATCCTGGGTTAATTTTTTAATAAATTCTTGATTAGCTATTTCATCAACTTCCCATCTTTGTTGCTGGTTGTTCCATTTCCCTTTATAGATACCATACTGCCAGAAACAAGCTTGTTTTAAGCTGGTTGGATCAAGGTTTTTCGCCTGAATTAAATTAGCACCTAAGAGATTAGCATTGGTCAAATTCGTAGATAAAAGATTAGCTTCTACTAAATTAGCAGATGCCAGATTAGAATTGGAAAGATCAGCAAACATAAGATTACTAAAAGATAAATTAGCACCAGAAAGATTACTAAGACTCAGATCGGTTTTTAATAGGTTAGCTTTTTCTAAATTAGCAAAAGAAAAACTAGATTGCGACAAATTAGCAGATGCTAAATTAGCAAAATTCAAAGAAGCAAATGTTAGGTTTGCTTGAAATAAATTGGCCTTAGTTAAATTAGCTTGAACTAAATTAGTTAAACGTAAGTTACTTTGGGATAGGTTTGACTGAATTAAACGACTATTGGTTAGGTTAGTATTTTTAAAATTGCTATTGCTTAAATCTGATTTAACTAGGTTGGCATTTTCGAGATTTGTTCCTGAGAAATCCATATTACTTAAATTAGTTTTAGGAAGATTAATATTCTTAAGGTGAGTGGATTTTAAAGGAACTTGTTTGAAATTGACTCCCCAAAAATTGAAGGTTTCTAAAGCATCCTTACGACGAATATCATAAGGATTGTTCATTACGACTTCAATAGTTTGCCATGCTTTTTGAATGTCCCAATGACGATAAGCTAATGTACCTAACGATAGGATTAAACTAAGGGGTAAGATACCATATAAAAGGGTCTTACGGGATCTTTTTTTATAACTTTGATGAATGAATTCTGTCGTTAAAGGGGAAAAATGGGTTTGATTCCGCTGTAAAGCTTGAACAATTTTCAAACTTTTACTTGTTAATAAATATTGGGGATCTCTCTGGGAAATTTGCCATTTTTCAGCAACCGCTTCTAGCTTTTTTTGTTGTCTTAGGAAATACTGACGTTGCTCTAACCACTGTTTTAATAAGAGCCAATGCTCTATAATAATAGGATGGGATAATCGCAATAAAATTTCTTTAGTTGCTAAATTTTCTCGTTCTTCAGTTTGAATGAAACCTGCTTGCTTAAACTTATTGAAAACGAAGGAAAAATCGGGTAAAGTTTCTAATTTTCGTTGGGGAATCAAATGGCAAATATGCCCCATTTCTTCATGGGTTTGAATAAGACTTAAAAATAGTTGTTTAGCTGTTTTTTGTTGTCTTCGGTTTAATTGGTCGAACGTTTGGTTCCCTTGTTGATCTAAAACCTTGCTAACGTTTCCTAACTTTTTATAACTGGCTAAAGTCAACCTAAAATTCTTACGCAAGCGACAGATTTGCCAAAGAGAATATTGCAGTAAAGGGAGGTTTGCGTTTAAATTCTGAGTATCTTTCAGTAACGCTTCAACCAATTGGTTCTCAAGTTCTAAGTTGACTTTTTGAGCCGGTAACGTAATCGCATCATAGCGTTCTTGATAATTTAGGGGAGAAATAAAGACGAAATTATTTTGAATTTTCTTACCTAATTCCCTAGGTTTTTGTTCAAGACAATACCCTAAAAATTTTTCATTAATAATTATAATAATCGTTAATTGATGACGATGTTTCTCTAATGCAGTAAGTAAAGCCGTTAAAAAGTGCCATCTTTCTTGAGAATTTTGACAAAGGGTAAAAATTTCTTCAAAATTATCAATGGCTAAGAGCAACTTAGGACTAGAAACTCTCTCCAAAAAATGAGAGAAACCGTTAGGACTTTGTTCTAAACAAAATTGAATGTCCGCGATTTGTTCGGCTTTGCGTAATGTAGGTAAATGGTTATCAACAAAAGTCATCGCCAGACTTTTTAAGGGATGTTTCCCCGGCTGCATAACTTTAACATCCCATTGTCCAGAAGCACCCAGATGAGACAATAGTCCTGCCTGAAGCACAGAAGATTTACCAGTACCCAAAGGACCTACTAGGGCTAAAAAATTACGGTTGTCAAGACTGTCTAAAAGTTGCTGGGTTAAAGTATCTCGACCAAAGAAAAAGTTGGGATCACTGCCATTATTTTCAAATGATTTAAGACCCATATAGGGACAGACAGAATTTTCAACAGCAGAAGAATAAGAACGAGGGTTAGACTTGATAATATTAGAAAAAACCGGTTTTGAAGACATTATATTCAAAAGATCCAAAATAAAATCGGGTAAATGCCATCAATTTGATAGCTTTGATAGATAATTAATCTCTCACCTTAAGTAGAACCTTAATTGAGATATGTTTTAAATTCTGACGATTATAGCACTAAAAGCTTTTTTTTTGACATTTCATTAATTAATTTTTATTAACAGAGGGAATGATATCAAACTGATAACCAAATTCAGAAAAATTATTTTCTTTAATAATCACTAACTGAACCGCTTGGTTGCGATCGCCTGAAGGTAAAAAGTTCACAGAACCAGAGGCACCTTGAAACGAAAAATTAGGTTGGGATAAGGTTTTTTGTAAACTTTGGCGGGTCGGGTTTGATGATTGCTCTAAACCAGTAATAAACGCTAGAGTAGCATCATAGGCCAGGGCTGTACGCCAGTTAATTTCTCCTCCCCAGAGTCTTGTAGCAACCTGGACAAAAGAGTCATTTTGATGGGCTGCAATATGCCAAGGAATGGCTAAAACCATATCCACCGCATTAGCACCTCCTTGTCTTAAAAGTTCGATATTATAGCCATCATCTCCTCCTAATAAAGCCAATTCGTTCCCATTAGCTTCAATGACTTTTAAAGCTTGTTGAAGGGTATTAGTGCTTAAGGCTAACATTAACACTTCGGCTCCTTGATTTTTCGCTTGTTGCCAATCGTTAAGGGGGTTAAAATTGGGGCTAGATAAATCAAATTCCCAAACAACTTCTCCCCCATCACTCAATAAACTTTTGGTAAATTCATATTTAAGAGATTTGCTATAATTGCTTTGTGAATTAAAAAAAACGGCTGCTTTTTTTTTGCCTAATTCATTCACCATATAACGGGAAAGCCTACTACCAGCAAACCGATCACTGGGAACCGTTCTAAAGATATAGTCACCAAAATATGATAATTCTACTGAGGTACTAATAGGAGAAATAGCCACTAATTTTTGAGATTGATAAATTTCCCCTGATGCCAAGGTAGCATCACTACTCCAATGGCCAACAACTCCTAAAATATCTGGATTGTTAGCTAATTCCTGAGCTATTTTTTGAGCCATTTCAGGACTATTATTATCATTAGCAATAACAATTTTTAAAGGAATCCCTTTAATTCCTCCTGTTTGATTAATTTCTTGTTGTGCTTGGGCAACCCCTCGCAGTATTTCTTTAGCCCCATCAAGGTTCGTTTTAATGGGAGCAACAACGGCAAGACTGTAGGATTTATTGTTACCAATTTGTGCATTATTAAGGTAAATTAAAGCTTCTGGATCATTAGGATAGGTTTGTAAAGATTGGGTTAATTGCTCGATTGCTTGTTGATAGTTTCCTAATGCTATATTTTGGGCTGCTGTTAGTTTTTTTTCTGCTCCTTTTTCTCTTATTAATGGGTTTTCTCCTTGACTAATTTCTAGGTTTAATGCTTCGGATATACTGAAGTTATTTTCTGTTGGAGATAGATTACTTTGATTGGTGTTTCTAGCCCATAAAATAATTAATCCTACAGCACTAAATAGAATTAATCCGCAAAGTGATAAGATTGAATTTTTGATTAATTTTCTTTGGGACATATTAATTAAATAAATAAAGAAGTTTTGAAAAAAATCAAGCTTAACTTAGTAATTAGTAATTGGGGTCATAAACTAAGAAAAACAATTTTTTAACCCTTAGATACCACTGGAACCAACCTAATATTAATCGTTAAGGAACCAAGAGGACTTAGTTTAGAGTAAAGGAGGGAATGTGCTATGAGGAATCGAGTTCAAGCTAGTTAAACAGCGATCGCCCTATTACTGACCCTTTCACGTAATTAGCGTACTATTATAGTAGAATAACGTATTATGCGATTTTTTATGAGTTTATCCGTTGAGCAAATTTTTTATACAAGTTTTTCTAACATTGGGTTTACGACTTTATCAAGTCCCCTAATTTCTGAAGAAATTGAGCAATTTTTCCAGAAAAAAATTGTCGAACAATATTGGAATAGTTACAATCCCCCTGATGCTGAATATCGAGGGGTTTATTTGATACAAAAGTCCCTGGAAGAAACTTTTTTTGGCTGGTTATATAATGATGGTAGTGATGATTTTGGTCGTGCTAATATTCCTTATTTTGTTTGTTATTTCATCTTAGGAAAGCTAAGTTTTTCTCAATTAAATATCATCTGTAATTGTCTGGAAATCGGCCCGATGGAAGTGATGAATCGGGACTCTCCTTCTAATACAATAGAAAGTATAATGATTCCTAGTAGCTGTACTTATCAATCTGAGCGTTTAGGAATTACCATTCCTAAAAAAATTCAGAAACAAATAGAACAAGAGTTAAAACGACGTAAATTAATCAATGAATTTATCACCAAGGATTTAAGCTTGAAGATGGCTGATGAACCCATTTCAACTTATCAATCTTCTGATGAAGTATTGACTCTTTCGCCATTGTCTTCACCACCGGAAAAAGGTATCCTTATGAATCCTACCGCTGTTAAAAATGTTCTCCAAGATTTATTAATCAAACCTATCAATATTCAAGGAATTGCCTTAGTTTCTCAAGAAGGAAAACCAATCATAACACCGATTGGCATTGATGAAGAAACGACATCAATTCTATCAGGAACCATGCTTTATGTTGCTCAAACTGCCCAAACCGAATTAAACTGGCAAGAAATAGAAAGCATTTCCCTTCACAGTCAACAAGGGTATTTAATCTTAGCTTATTGCACATCAGACAGTTATTTATTAATCAAAACAGGGAAAGTCTTAACTGGTCTTCTCGAAGCAGAAATTAGACGGACTGTTAAAAAATTGCAAGGTATATTAGAAAACTCAGATGCTTCTTTTGTAGAAATAGCAACTCCTCCCAGACTTATTAAAAATACTGCTTATTTAGAAGATGAATCGGTAGAAGAATGGGAAAAAGTCACAGAAACAAATGATTCCTTATCTGACCAGCAAAACACGGACTCTTTTGAGCAAGAGATCCTTGATTTAGCTCAAAATTTAGTTGATCGTTATCCAGATTTTGTTGCTACTGTACGAGACATAGATATTAACCCAAAAATTGATAATCAACAGATGTTGAAACTAGGTGAATATGTGGGAAAAGGGTTACTTAAAAAGGGGAAAATTAAACCCGTATCGGTAAACAATATCGTTTCTGCTATTAATAAACTAATTATTCCCGCTATTTCTGATTTTATGATTGCGGAAAGTCAGGACAATGAACTTAAGGTTTATGCGAATCCATTTTGTCTGTATAAAACCAGTGATGTTTGTAGTTGTTATTTTATTCGTGGCATGATTGAGGGATTATTAACTGAAGTTAATGACTTACCAGAACTGACTGTTGAGGAAATTAGTTGTCAAGCAACTGGAGCAGATAGTTGTCGATTTAAAGTCATATAAAGTGTAAGCATTCAGTCGTCAGCATTCAGCGTTCAGCTAAGAGATGAATCAGCAATATTGGCAGGGATTAAAGGACAATAGATGCGCATTTGACAAGTCAATCCAGAAAGTAAGCTGATGGGATGTTCCCCACACTTTCAATTCTAAACAAGTCTCTCAATATCAAATTCTCTTTGCTTCCCATTAGTTTTAACCTGATGGCTGATGACTGAT
>JASJDW010000329.1 GCA_030064955.1 Crocosphaera sp. | reverse complement strand
GTTGCAGCACAGCTATTACGAATAGTTTGATTAATCCAACCTGACCCAATCTCAATATGATTAAAGTCTTTGCTGGTATATTTTCTTCTATCCGTTTTGGACACTTCTAATAACTGATTGGCAATACTCGTATTCAACTCAGTTAATCGGTCAAACTCTTGTACTTTACACTGGTTTAACCGATAAAAAGGAAGCTTAAGTGTCAGAGTTAAAATAGCCATGAACACATCATAACATATATTTTGCATGGGTTTGCAAGATTAACTCAAAAACAGATACATATGGTTAAAACCATTCGAGTCGCCTTTCATCCATCGCTTAAAAGACGATGGCTTTCATGCTTCCGTGTTATTTCAGGTAAGATTCTAAACATCACTTGTTAATTCCATTTTTTGGAGTTTATAATGAATTGTACTTTGCTATGCTTTTAGAATAAAATTCCAATAGATCAGTTATAAAGACCAAAAACTAGCTAATTTATGATCAATAATTTGACCCTTGCTGTTATCCTTATTTTAAGTACCATTGTCTGGGTAGAAATTGTTCGGGACTGTTATCATGTCCTTTCCCACTATTGGCAACCTTTATACCGTCTTCATGGTTGGCATCACAAGGTATTTCGACCCGACTTAACCCCTGTCAGTGAAGAAATATATCGTAAGGCACATTGGTATAATGATGTTCCTGAAGCCTTGGTAATGCTCACCTTAAGCCTCATTCCTGGGGTTATTTGTTATTACTATAACGTCCCCTGTAGTTGGTTGGCTTGGTCTGGTTCCATTTATACCTTAACCTTTTTAGGGGGAGCGATCGCCCGTGGTGCAGGAGTCCCCTACGTAGACGAGTTGACCGATATTACTCACCGCCCTGGTGATTTTACCACACTTCCTGACCCTTGGTTTGTTAATCGTCCTTATCATTGGCGACATCATTTTGATGATCAAAAGGCTTATTATTGTGGCACATTAACATTAGTTGATAAGATTATGGGAACCGCTTTATCTTTGAAAGGAAAGACAGTTGCAGTGACCGGTGCATCGGGAACATTAGGGTTAGCTTTATTGAAAGAATTACAGTTAAATGGGGCAAAGGTGGTTGGTTTGACCTCTCAAAATAAACCAATTAGTTTAGACATTGATAATCAAAGTTTACCTATTAAAACCTTAACTTGGCAAGTCGGAAACGAAAGTGATTTAATAACTGAATTAGTAAAAATTGATATTTTAATTATTAATCATGGTATTAATGTTCATGGAAGAAGAGATGAAGCAGCCATCTTAAACTCTTATGAAATAAATACGTTTTCAGGTTGGCGGTTAATGGAAACATTTTTTCAAACCGTTAAAACCAATAAAAATAAAGTATGTAAAGAAGTTTGGATTAACACCTCAGAAGCAGAAGTCAATCCTGCGATTAGTCCTCTTTATGAACTGAGTAAAAGAACCTGGGGGGACTTAATTACCTTGCGTCGTTTAGACGCACCTTGTGTGGTAAGAAAATTAATTTTAGGACCATTTAAAAGCAATTTGAATCCTATTGGTGTCATGTCAGCAGATTGGGTGGCAAAACAAATTATTAAGGGTGCAAAATCGGATATCCGTAATATTATTGTTACCATTAATCCTATTACATTTATTACGTTTCCTCTCAAAGAAGTTTGTCAAAGTTTATACTTTAAATTGTTTACAAAATCATTAGAAAAATGAAAAAAGTAGCTGTATTTGGCAATACTGGTGGGGGTAAATCTACCTTAAGCAGAAAATTATCTGAAATGACAAATTTACCCCTTTATATCCTAGATAAAATTCAGTATAAAGATGGAGGGATTCAAGTTCCTTATGAAGAATATAAACGGAGTCATGAGGAAATTATCAGCAAAGATAAATGGGTAATTGATGGGTTTGGTTCTCTAGAAACCGTATGGTTACGGTTAGAAAAAGCAGATACATTAGTCTATATTGATTTACCCTTGTATGTTCATTTTTGGTGGGTAACAAAACGCTTTATTACAGGGTTTTTTGTTCCCCCAAAAGGCTGGCCAAAAAATAGTCCTTTGTGGAAAAGTTCTATGCAGAGTTATTACACTCTTTGGTTATGTCATAAACGTTTGACTCCCAAATATCGTGACTATGTTTTAGAAGCAAAAAAGACTAAAAAAGTTTATCATCTTCAATCAATTAAAGCAATCAAAGATTTCTTTGATGATCAATTAATAATTATTAATTAATGAAAACCATTTTTTGCTTTCTCCATCTTTAGAAAGAGTCATAATGTCTATCTAATGGAGGATACAATCATTGTTAATAAAATGTTAAGTTTTATAAAGAAGCAGGAAAAAAATGTTTAATCAATTAGAAAAACAAGTATTTGCTTCGTAGAATTAGGAATATTACTTTATGTCACAATATACAGAAATTAAATCAGATTTGAATAAAGCAGCAGAAATATTTAATGGCTTTACAGTTGATAACAAGTTAGCTTTATTGTGGTTTATCTACGAAAAAATGGGGACTTCTATTACCCCGGCTGCTCCTAATGCTGCTGAACCTGCGATCGCTGGTGGATTATTTGAACAAGTTGGCAACAAATCCCAAGAACAACAATTACAAATTATGCGGGATATAGTAAGTGGTGCTGATACAGAATATAGCCGTCAATATGGTGGTTTCAGTGCCAATAGTAAGTTAGCTTTTTGGTACTTTTTAGCTAAAGGAATGGTAGAAGGACTAATTATTCCTATGCCTGATAAATATGACTTGGGTAAGGAAGAAACTGAGTGGTTAGGAACTCTTGAATCTTTGGACTTCAATGAGCAAATCACTGTATTACGCGAAATAGCTGATAGTATGGGGGTAGATCCAACTAGCAGCTTTTCTGAATAAAATTTTCTCTATAAGTTTACCCTCCTGTTCTGATTACAAAATCCTCATTTATTAATAGAACAGTATAATAAAAAACTCCCTTGATTAGAAGGGAGTTTTCATTGTTTTTGATACGTTGAAAAAATAACAGAGAATAATCCATAATCTCCTTAAAGGAGCTTAATAGCTATCATCACTGACAGCGGTTTTTAAAGCTAACAATAAATTTTGTTGATTTAGGTGATCGGCTAAAATTTGTCTAATGGATAACTCAATGGTTTTTGTTGCTAAAATTTCTGATGCTTTTTGTCTGGCAAAAGCACGGCTAACAACGTCCCCATCCTCAATTTTTTGCATCAACTGATGCACTTCTTTTATAGTAGTCATGTTACTATCCCTTTAGTTATCATCAAGTTAATTAATAAAACTTTTGTGCAAAAAGTCCACAACATATACAGGGTGATAGTTCTCTTTTTGGTGATTCTAATAAAAATATCAAAAAGCTAACTAACCACAAATTATCATCTGAACTACTTTTAGTTTAACAAATTCGTAAAATCTAATTAGTGATCAAGATCAATGCGGACTAACACCAATCTCTAATATTCATGCTAAGAATTCAGTTATATTTTTGGGTGGGCGCATCGTACCATGGCCTTAAGTTCCCCGAAAAACCCTAAGCCAAGGGGTAAAAACTCACTCAAACAATGGGGTAAGGCGAGAGTTGGGGATAAATTGGTTAAGTTGTTGTTTAAGGAACTGATCGGGGATGATCGTAGACATCAACGGTAATCGCCATGAGAAAAGGGTAGGCATTGCCCTCCCTTTCTGGTGGTAAGTAAAGCGAAAATATCTTAAAGTAAATTACAATTGGTAATGAAAAAGGCAAAAAAGCAACCCATGCTTACATAAACCAAAATTAGATGATAAACAGTATCGGAGGGCATCCGAAAACTGAGGCCAACCACCTGAACGACTGGGGACAGCCCCGCCTATGGCTAACTACTGCGAGAGTGGAGATAGTTAAGCGGTCTGGACGAGCCAGTAATCCAAAATAGTGATGTTTGGAGAATCCACTCACTTTAGGGAGTGGAGTATGTCAATTGTCTAGAATTGAGATAGCCAAAACCTCAAAACTTATATTCGAGAGTGGTTTAGCATAGCTCAATTAAGCTATCAAAGGCAACGTCGAGTCCTCTGTAGGTATCACCCTTTCAGTTAAGGCTAACCATTTGTCAAACCTAACGCTAAAAGTAAATATGAAAAAAGACCTTACCCTCTATAGAAACATCGGCATCTTTGCTCACGTAGATGCTGGAAAAACCACCACAACCGAACGAATTCTTAAATTAACAGGGAAAATCCATAAAATCGGCGAAGTGCATGAAGGTGCAGCCACCACCGACTTTATGGAACAAGAACAAGAACGGGGGATTACTATTCAGTCAGCAGCCACCAGTTGCTTCTGGAAAGATCACCAACTCAACATTATTGATACCCCTGGTCACGTCGACTTCACCATTGAGGTATATCGTTCCCTAAAAGTGCTTGACGGTGGAATTGGGGTCTTTTGCGGTTCAGGAGGGGTAGAACCTCAATCTGAAACCAACTGGCGTTATGCTAACGATTCTAAGGTAGCTCGTATTATCTACGTTAATAAACTAGATAGAACGGGTGCAGACTTCTTCAGTGTTGTCAAACAAGTTGAAGAAATTTTGGCCGCAAAACCTTTAGTGATGGTACTCCCCATTGGTATTGAAAGTGACTTTAAGGGAGTGGTTGATCTCTTAACAGAAAAAGCTTGGATCTGGGATGATTCCGGCGATCCCATGAACTACACCATCGAAGACGTTCC
Source organism: Crocosphaera sp. (assembly GCA_030064955.1). Classification (GTDB taxonomy): domain Bacteria; phylum Cyanobacteriota; class Cyanobacteriia; order Cyanobacteriales; family Microcystaceae; genus Crocosphaera. The sequence continues at coordinate 2,554 of JASJDW010000329.1, read as the reverse complement.
CGAAGATATGAAGGAACAAGTAGCAGAATACCGAGAAGCTTTAGTTGAATTGGCTATCGAACAAGACGATGAACTGATGGAAAAATATCTCGAAGGAGAAGAATTAACCGTCGATGAAATTAAAGCTTGTATCCGCAAAGGAACCCGTGAATTAGCCTTTTTCCCTACCTATTGTGGTTCTTCTTTCAAAAACAAAGGGGTACAATTAGTCCTGGATGCAGTGGTTGACTATTTACCTAACCCCACAGAAGTTCCTCCTCAACCCGAAATGGATGAAGAAGGCAATAAAATTGAAGGGGCTTTTGCCTATGTTGACCCAGAAAAACCCTTGCGGGCTTTAGCTTTCAAGATCATGGACGATCGCTTTGGGGCTTTAACCTTTACTCGTATCTATTCTGGAACCATCTCTAAAGGAGATACGGTACTCAATAATGCGACTGGAAAATCAGAACGGGTTAGTCGTTTGGTGGAAATGCACGCAGACTCTCGTGAAGAAGTTGAACTTGCCCAAGCTGGAGATATTGTGGCGATCGTGGGCATGAAAACGGTACAAACGGGACACACTCTTTGTGATCCCAAAGCCCCTGCTACCTTAGAACCTATGGTATTCCCTGATCCAGTAATTTCTGTGGCCATCTCACCCAAGAAGAAAGGGGACAACGAAAAGATGTCTATGGCCTTGAGTAAAATGGTGCAAGAAGATCCCTCTTTCTACATGGAAACAGATCAAGAAAGCGGTGAAACCATCATTAAAGGGATGGGAGAACTACACCTGGATATTAAGGTGGATATTCTCAAACGGACTCACGGGGTAGAAGTGGAAGTGGGTAAACCTCAAGTGGCTTATCGGGAGTCCATTACCAAAACCATTAACGACAGCTACACCCACAAGAAACAATCTGGGGGTTCGGGTCAATTTGGTAAGATTGATTACATCATTGAACCCGGAGAACCCGGTAGCGGCTTTGAGTTTGAGTCTAAGGTAACTGGAGGTAACGTTCCCAGGGAATTTTGGCCTGCGGTTCAAAAAGGGTTTGAACAGAGTATTGATAAGGGAGTTTTAGCCGGTTATCCTTGTGTTGACCTGAAAGTGACCTTAACGGATGGTGCTTTCCACCCAGTTGACTCTTCTGCGATCGCTTTTGAGATAGCAGCTAAAGCAGGGTATCGTCAATCTCTACCCAAAGCCGGTCCCCAAATATTGGAACCCATCATGAATGTGGATGTGTTTACTCCTGAAGATTATATGGGGGATGTTATTGGGGATCTTAACCGTCGTCGTGGCATGATTAAGTCCCAAAATTCTACTCCTATGGGGGCGCGTATTAAGGCAGATGTTCCTTTAAGTGAGATGTTTGGTTACATTGGTGATCTGCGTACCATGACATCAGGACGTGGTCAATTCTCTATGGAATTCTCTCATTACGCTCCTTGTCCTGGTAATGTAGCAGAAGAAGTCATCAAAGAAGCGAAAGAACGTCAAGCAGCCCTTGCTTAAGCTTTTTCGTTGACATTTCTCATGTCCTGATCGATGTTTTATTCGGTCAGGATTTTTTAATGCTGTGTCAGCATTCAGGTATTGTAAACATTCAATACAAATATAGTCAAACATTATCATCTATGGTAATCTATAGAGCGGATGGATTAGGTTTTTAAGAGTCGATGACATCTGACTTGTTAGGGTGAAAGTCCTTCTGGGGTGCGAAGTCGGTAAACAATCCGACTCTATAGGTACTAGAAAGCAGATCACATCAGATCGAGATAATCAAGAAAAAGAAAAAACCAAATCTACAAAGGAAAAAAGCAGTCCCAAATGTCTAAGGGCTATGGGATAGAGGGTTTTGTAGTTAACCCAGTCAGGGTAACACCTGCAAAATAAGGATATGTCATATTTGACTATATTGTTATGAACTATTAGCTGGTAGTTCAAAAATTTTTGGGATCTCCTAACTTACTACCAAAAAAACACTTCAGTCGGCTGTCACCGCAGCCAGTGGACGTAAAACAGATGCTTGTGGAGGGGAATCTGGACGGGGCTTTTAGTTAGCAATAACTGTCAGCTAGACAAACCTGATGAAGCAAGAATCCCACGCAGGTCTACTCGTGGGAGCGTCAATGGCATCTCCTACTTGTTTTTAGAGCGAATTAAACAATTCGCTCTATTTATTGAAAACAAAGTCATGGATATTACTAAATTCGTTGAACTCTCCCTAGGAAGTTGGCGTTCTCAACGCAGCGCACATCATCTGGCTTTCAGGCACTTTGAAGAAGTAACTTCAACCATTGATATTATTGCCCTAAAAGAGTCAGACAAGGAAGTTATTGATTTGTGTCAGTCATACAAGATTGACCCTGCTTTAGCTGCTCATCCTTTTCGCATGAGTTGGGAAGGAGAAACAGATTGGGATGAAAAAGAGGAAACTTTTGAGGGGACTACTATTTTAGTTCCCATACCAGATCCAGACAATCCCAAAGTCGGAAGATTGCTGCGAGATATGGGTTATGCAGAAACCATTCCTTCTGTTGGTCAGTATCAAATTACTGAAGATGGCAC
>JASJDW010000328.1 GCA_030064955.1 Crocosphaera sp. | reverse complement strand
CAATAGATGCGCATTTGACAAGTCAATCCAGAAAGTAAGCTGATGGGATGTTCCCCACACTTTCAATTCTAAACAAGTCTCTCAATATCAAATTCTCTTTGCTTCCCATTAGTTTTAACCTGATGGCTGATGACTGATAGCTGAATGCTTACCATAAAATAGCAATTCAAGGTTAATTTTGGGTTAAATAAAAGTTATTAATAAACTAAAAAAATGACCTAAAATTTTTTAGTAGAACTGGGGAAAATCTGAGGAAATAAGCATAGTATGGTGAACACCACTGATATTTTTTCCTATGATACGTTTGAGACAACTCCAACACACACTACATTTATCGATTGTTGTTATTGGCTTATTAATTGGATTTGCCAATTCTGCCAAAGCTATGAAAATTTCTTTGAATCTTTTAGGCACTCATGAAACCGGAATTTTTGATGAAGGAGCAGCAGAAATTCCAGCCTATGATCCCATCAGTCGTAAAGTATTTGTGGTCAATGGATTTGCCAATGAACTAACAGTTTTAGATATTAATAATCCCAGCAACCCTATTGCTTTGCCTGCCATTGGTTTAACGGGAGGAGGGGTTAACAGTGTCGCTGTTAACAATGGTATTGTGGCAGTGGCCGAACAAGCAACCGTTGCAACTGACCCAGGAATGGTCTCGTTTTACACCACAGATGGAGACTTCTTAAACAGCGTTACCGTGGGTGCTTTACCCGATATGTTAGACTTTACTCCCGATGGTAGCAAAATTTTAGTGGCCAATGAAGGAGAACCCAGTGAGGATTATTTAACCGATCCCGAAGGTTCAGTGAGTATTATCGATCTCAGTGCTGGAATCCAATTTCTCACTGATTCTGATGTTACTACGGCTGATTTCCAAGGATTTAATGGAAATGCTCAAGCATTAAGGGATGCAGGGGTTCGTATTTTTGGTCCAGGTGCCAGTGTAGCGCAAGATTTAGAACCTGAATATATTACCATTTCAGAAGACTCAACCAAAGCTTGGGTATCTTTACAAGAAAACAATGCTTTAGGTATTTTAGATATCACCAACGGAGTATTTACGGATATTGTTCCCCTTGGGTTTAAGGATTATTCTTTGGAGGGTAATTCCTTGGATGCAAGCAACGAAGATGGAGTGATTAATCTTGCCAGCTATGATAACCTTTTCGGGATGTATCAACCGGATGCGATCGCTTCTTACACCGTCAATGGTCAAACCTATATTGTTACCGCTAATGAAGGGGACTCAAGGGATTATGATGGATTTAGTGAAGAAGATAGAGTTAGGGATCTGACCCTTGATCCTGATGGTTTTCCCGATGCAACTGATCTTCAGCAAGACGAAGTTTTAGGCCGTTTGAATATTACCACCACCTTAGGTAATAGTAATGGGGTTTTTGAGCAACTTTACGCCTACGGAGGTCGTTCTTTTAGTATTTGGGATGAGAACGGTAATTTAGTTTGGGATAGCAGCAATCAATTTGAGGTACTGTTAGCGGAACTTTTACCTGAAGATTTCAACGCTAATAATGATAACAATACCTTTGACAATCGTAGTGACGATAAAGGACCCGAACCGGAAGCAGTTACTATTGGTATGATGGGGGAGCAAATTTATGCTTTTATTGGTTTAGAAAGGATTGGCGGTATCATGATTTATCACGTTACCGATCCTGAGAATCCCTATTTTGTGAACTACATCAATAATCGAGACTTTACCCAAGATGTCACCAGTTCTTTAGCTGGAGATCTCGGACCTGAAGGGGTGTTATTTATTAACCCTGAAGACAGTCCCAATAATTCACCTCTATTAGTAGTTGCTAATGAAGTGAGTGGAACCACCAGTATTTATGGTGTTTCTAAAGTCCCCGAACCCCATGCTATTTTAGGACTCATTACAGTTGGGTTAATGGGAAGTTTTCCAGTTTTGAAACGTCGCCAAAACTTAAACTAATACCAGTTCTCAAAAATAACTAGAGATATCTAGTTTGGGGTCTATTTTGGGGTGTGGGGTGTGGGGTGTAGGGTGTAGGGTTTATTCTCCCAGTCCCCGTCTGTGAGGTGTAGGGTGTAGTGAAAATATGATGATCGCTCCTTACTTTGAGTGGACATTAAAGAACATCACGCTTCGCGAGGGTAGGATAGGAGTTGGTGGATAAGACCCCGCCGTTAACGGCGGGGTTTATTATCTTCTAATTTTGACCGAGAGCCCACACCCTACACCCTACACCCTGTTTAAGCTTCACTTAACACTTGAGTTTGTAAAGAGACTAACTCTTTGATACCTATTTCTGCTAAATCTAAGATTTGATTAAGTTGGGAACGGTTAAAGCTATTTTCTTCAGCCGTTCCTTGAACTTCAATTAAGTCTAAATTTTCTGTCATGACCACATTAAAATCAATATCTGCTCTTACATCTTCAGGATAATTCAAGTCTAGAAATGCCTCTCCTTCAATCAATCCTACTGATATCGCTGCAACAGGAAATTTTATAGGAGAACTGCTTAACTTTCCTGTTTGTATCAATTTTTTGACGGCTAACCCTAAAGCAACATATCCTCCTGTAATAGCAGTTGTACGGGTTCCTCCATCAGCTTGCAGCACATCAGCATCAATAGTAATGGTTTTTTCTCCTAACTGTTTTAAATCAATACATGACCGTAAACTTCGACCAATTAAACGTTGTATTTCTTGGGTTCTTCCTGAGAGTTTTAATAATTCTCGACGTTGACGTTCTTGAGTTGAACCAGGTAACATTCGGTATTCTGCGGTTAACCATCCTTGGCCACTTCCTACTAAAAAACGGGGGACATTCTCTTCAATACTTGCCGTACAAAGCACTTTTGTTTCACCGAATTCTGCTAAAACAGAACCAGCAGAAAAACGAGTAAAATTGAGTTGAAAATTAACAGGACGAAGTTCATTAGGTTGACGGCCATCAGGACGTTGCCAAGACATAATTTACCATCAAAATTTATTTTTTTCTTTTATATATTACCATAGATTGTCATGAAATATTTTTTTTATTTCATTTTATTTTTCCTTATTATTACCCTATTTTATGATTTAAGAATGTAAAACCAAAAAAGCTAAACTTCCTATTCCTGATGCGGAGAATAGAAGTGTTTTGTAAGGTATTTTTGTTGCATTGAGACTCAGTAATAATAAGAAATAAACATCCATAAACACTCTTGAGTAATCTAAATAATAACCCAAAATTGTTATACTACTAAAAATAAACATTAAACTATAAAAGCTATTTCCTATCTGCATTAATAGATTGAGTTTGCGCTGTTTGATATATAGCATAAAAATAGCAGCAAAACTAAACAATAAAATAAAAAACATATAGGCTTCAAATAAATTTCTTCCATTGAAACCTCCTGTTAAAATATTGATGAATTTATTCACAATTCCCATGAAAGGTAAACCAAAATTATCTTTAACTCTGACTTTTCCTGGTAAATCCAAAAAACTAATATAAACCGTCCATAAAATAGGTGGAATTAATCCATATAATAGATATTGAATTTGTTTAAATTTGCGTTGTATTAAACTCGTTAAAAATAAAGCAAACCACACAATTAATAAAGTTTCCCTAGTCAAGCAACCTAAACTAATAAATAAGGCTGTCAATTTATATTTTTGATAACGATAACAATAAAAAGAAGCCATTAAAAAAACACTACTAAATAGATCGGCTGTGCCTAAAGATAAGACCATCCAAACCCCAGGAATACATAAAGTAAAAAGCGAATGAAATTTTGAAATATTATCGTCTTGAAAGTATAAATTAGTAATAGCAACAATAAGAATAATAGATATAGCATTAATTCCCACCATAATATAAGGAATTAAATTAGGATTTCCAAAACCTAAAAGATAACTAATTAGAGGATATAAAATACGACGATAACGATAAATCGGGTGATCTAAACTATTAATTGTTTCAGGATTTTGTAAAAAAGGATCAAACGCTAAACTTAAAAACTGTTGACCATCATAACCAATTTCTCCTTGATAAATTAAAGTCGTTTGAGGATCAAGAAAAGGAGATAGAGGCAAAATTGAACCAATACGAAAAAAACCCGTTATATTACCATCAAATTTAATGAAATAAAAATATAAAACAACAAAAGAGACAACAATAGAAGCAATTACTATATTAATAAAATTAGGAACAAAATTTATCTTATTAGAATTCAACATTTTTAAAAATTTACGGTATATAATAACAAGAAAATGAATTTGATGGGAACCGCTATAAAGATTTAAAGGATTATTGATTGTTGACCCTATCTACTCCTAATTGTTCCGCAATCTGAGTGTAACCTAAGCATACCTCGATAAACTGAGTACAAGTCTTGCTTGGAATGTAGGAAAAGATTATATTACTATTATTGTCTAAAAACAAAAATCTTATTATTGCCAAGATAGCTTAAAATAGCAAACAACCTCATTTTAAAAGGAGATATAACCTTGCCACACACCATTGTAACTGAAACCTGCGAAGGCGTTGCCGACTGTGTAGATGCTTGTCCCGTTGCCTGTATTCATGAAGGACCAGGGAAAAATATCAAGGGAACCGACTGGTATTGGATTGATTTTTCTACCTGTATTGATTGTGGAATCTGCTTACAAGTTTGTCCCGTAGAAGGAGCGATCGTACCAGAAGAAAGACCCGACTTACAAAAAACACCATCCTAAGTTAACGAAGTCACAAATCAAAAGTCAATGAAAAATATCTTAGAAGTAAAGGACGTTTATGCTGGATATGTGAAAGATTTGAACATCTTACAAGGCATTAACTTCCGTATTTCTTTAGGAGAATTAGTTGCTGTTATCGGTCCTAATGGTGCCGGAAAATCTACCTTAGTCAAAACCATTTTTGGCCTCCTAAAAGTTAATCAAGGTCAAATCAATTTTAAAGAAAAAAACATTACAGGATTAAAGCCCGATCAAATTGTCAAATTAGGAATGTGCTATGTTCCTCAAATTCAAAATGTGTTTGCCACCTTAACCATAGAAGAAAACCTAGAAATGGGGGCATTTATTAGTCATGGCTCAATCAAACAACAAAAAGATCAAATATACACCATGTTTCCCCGATTGGCTGAACGTCGCCGTCAAAAAGCAGGAACCCTATCGGGAGGAGAAAGACAAATGTTAGCCATGGGACGGGCATTAATGCTTGAACCTGATGTTTTATTATTAGATGAACCCTCAGCCGCGTTGTCCCCCATTTTAGTCAATAACGTTTTTGAACAGATCAAAGCCATTAATGCTACAGGAAAAGCCATCATTTTAGTGGAACAAAACGCTAAAAAAGCCCTGATGATGGCTGATCGCGCCTATGTCCTTGAAAATGGCCGCGATCGCTTTGAAGGCACAGGAGAACAATTACTCAACGATCCTAAGGTAGCACAACTTTATTTAGGGGCAGCCTACTCCGAGGGGGAGAGGGGGTGACAGGGTGACTAGGTGACGGGGTGATAGGGAGAGGGGGGAGTGTGGGGAGTGTGGGGTGACGGGGAGAGACTGGGATGGAGAATTTTTGCCTAAAATTCGCACCCGTGAGTACAATTTCAAAAATACAAGGTAAGCTAGATAAGGAAAGGACTGACAACAGTCCCACCCAAGGTTAGAAGCAAGTTTCTTTCTTAAACTTAAGGTAGAGAAAGAATGTAAATTCTGGTTTAGGGACCATAGCAAAGTGATATAACTCCATGCTGCGAATCATTACCCAGTCAGCTGAGATAGACACAGAATTGCAAAGAATCCGCGATCGCCCCTATCGAGACGAGATTCAAGCAAAAGAGGTTGCTGTGGGAGAAATTCTTGATAGAATTAAACATCAAGGAGATCAAGGACTCTTTGAACCTTTCGACACCCTTACCACTCCCACTAACCTCAAAGTGAGTGGTTCCGACTTAGACGCAGCCTATCAAAAGATTCCCAAAGAATTACTCGATGCCATTCAAACCGTCACTCAAAAACTAGAAAGCTTCTATCAACAACAACTTCCTAAACCTTGGGTAAAATTTGAAGACGATGACGTAGTGGTTGGCAAACGCTACACTCCTGTTAAACGGGCTGGTATTTATGTGCCTTGGGATCAAGGATCCCCTATTAGTCGGGTACTGATGCAAACCCTCCCTGCAAAAATTGCCAAAGTCCCAGAAATTATCCTTGTGAGTCCCCCTGATGAAACTGGCAAAGTTCCCCCTGACATTTTAGTAGCAGCACAAGTGACTGGGGTCAACCAAGTTTATCGCTTAGGAGGGGCAAAAGCCATTGCTGCTTTGGCCTATGGAACCGAAACCATTCCCAAAGTAGAGGCAATCACAGGAACCGGCGGATTAGACGTTATCTTAGCGAAACGCATGGTCTATGGTACCGTTACCACCGATACCCCCGTTGATGCCTCAGAACTGCTCATTATGGCTGATGAAACCGCCAACCCATCTTACATTGCTGCTGACTTATTAGCCCAAGTGGAACAAGATCCCAGTAGCGCGGTAATTATTTTAACCACAGACTTAACTGTCGCCCAACACATTCAAACCAAGGTACAAGAAAAATTACAAGATAACGCCCACGGTATTTTATGCGAAAAAGCCATTGCCCACTATAGCCTAATTATCGTTGTGGAGTCCCTGGAACAAGCCATTAACCTTACCAATCAATTCGCCCCCTATTATGTCATGTTAACCCTAGGTGAACCTTGGGATGTCGTAGAGAAAATTCGCACCGTTGGCAGCCTTTTCATTGGGAGTACCACCCCCAAAACCATTGGAGACTATCTAGGCAATGGGGGCGTAATTTTGCCCCCTTCTGGGTTAATTCGTTATGCGTCTTCAGTACGAGTGGAAACCTTTTTAAAACCCTCCCATCTCATGGAATATTCTTCGGCTGCCCTGAAAAAATTAGCCCATGCCCTAGAAATTTTAGCGTTAGCAGAGGGGTTGCCTGGAAGTGCGGATGCGATTAGTTTACGATCGCTTGAAAGGGAAGATTATTAGAGACTGTTTATCAACAAAATCTTAAGACGGTAGGGTGGGCAAATCAGAAATTTATCTTAAACACTCATAATGTAGAAAACTTTGCCCACCTTACAAAACTGGTTGTTAATATCAAATCTCAAAAGTTATTAGAGACTTCAGTGATACCCCTCGAACAAACTTGTTAGCGTTGATATTCAACAATCAAGGGAACCGATTTCAAACCAGCATTTCTGTAATGCCCCATCATTTCCTGAAAAGCATC
>JASJDW010000327.1 GCA_030064955.1 Crocosphaera sp. | reverse complement strand
TAAGAATAGTAACTAGAAACAAACTTTGAAATGTGGATTTATCCCATTTTAAAGTTACGACTAGAATCCCTGCGGTTTTAACCCAGGGAGTCTCAACTGCTTATTGGTTTTCTAGCCAATCATACCAGGAAGATAACCCTTCTCCTGTAATAGATGAAACTTGAAAGATGACTAAGGATGGGTTAACTTTTTGAGCATATTGGACGCATTTTTTGACATCAAATTGTACGTAAGGAAGTAAATCAATTTTAGTTAAAATCATGACTTTACTTTGCCGAAACATATGGGGGTATTTGATAGGTTTATCTTCTCCTTCTGTAACGGAGAGAATAGCGACTTTAGATGCTTCTCCGAGATCAAACAAAGCAGGGCAAACTAAATTTCCTACATTTTCGATCATCAAAATTGAATTGGGTTCTGGGTTTAATTCTGTATAGCCTTTTTCCACCATTGATGCTTCTAAATGACAACCTGTCCCTGTGTTGATTTGGATGACTTTACAGCCTGTTTCTTTAATTTTTTGAGCATCATTAGCTGTTTCTTGATCCCCTTCAATAACATTGATTTTAAGTTTATCTTTTAAGTCATTAATGGTTCGTGTTAAGAGGGTTGTTTTCCCTGAACCTGGGGAACTGACTAAATTTAACGCTAATATGTTACGTCCTTTAAAATAGCCTCTATTTTGAGCAGCAATTAAATCATTTTTCTGTAAAATCTTTTCTTCTAATGTGATGGTTGTTCCGTGCATTTTGGCATGAATTTCTGAAGCATGATTATGATGATGGTGATGATCATGGGAATGATTGATAACTGTTCCATCAGCTAAGGTATGAGTGTGATGACCATTCATCTCAGTAACTTTTCCTGTTTCCATGTGAGTTAAAGTCACATTATTTCCATCAGAACAACCGCAAGTTACACACATAATTCTTCTACCTCCATTTCTTTAATTTGTAATTCTTGTCCTTGAATAATATCTAAGTCAAAACTATTGCAGCGATCGCATTGTCCAAAGGGTTGAGATAATTCAATTTCTTGTTCGCAATGACGACATTTTCCTCTCCCTTCTGTCTCAATAATTTCTAAAATGGCTCCTTCTAAAATTGTATCTTGACAACAAATATCAAAACAGAAACGAATGGCATCTGGCATAATAGCGGATAGTTTCCCTATTTCTAAGGTAACTCGTTTGACAGATACGCCTTTGGCTTGCTCTGACACAATAGCAACAATATTTTGGGTGATTCCCAGTTCGTGCATAAAATAAATTGATTAAATCTGTTTCTATTGAATCGGTATCTTTTGGGTTAGTATGGGTTTTTTTAGAAAATTTTAAGCAACAAATTCTTTACCAGCTATTAGTACGCTTGTCAACGTAAATTTACAAATCTTTTTATATAGTATTCTTGTATTAATCAAGTTGATTATTATATTTTTTCCATTTTTTTGGGGTCAAAGTACGAAAAATATAGGGGTTTGAAGAATTTAGATATATTTTTGCATAAAATACTCCTACCTTATTCTAAAATAGCACATTTTGAAAATTTACATAACTTCAACATTTTATTTTCGGGCAAATTTTAGAAAAATCCACCAAAAATTTTTTTTAGTAAAGTTATATGAAGGCTTTTAAATCTTCAAAAGAAATCATGTTTTAGATAAACAATTATAAGTAATAGTAATAATTGTCTGTTCAGAAGTTTAATTATTCCTGGTGTTTTGATTCCTGGGACTACAATGGGAATTAGGATAAGAGTAAGAAAGAATTACAAAACCTTGTAAGGTGGGGAGTGCATCGCCCTACAGTAATGTCATAATCTTTTTTTGTACTGCTATAGTTTACAACTCCAATGCAAACGCTATATTATCCATTAATAATATGAAAATTAGAGAACAATTTAACCAATATCCTACTGATATGCAGCGATGGATGATTCAGCAAGAAAAAACAAAGTTAACTCGTATTGAAACTGCTTTAAATAAGGGTAAAGAATTATACGAAACAATAGAAGATGATGAAAAAGGACAATGGTTATTAGGAACGACTCTTTTATTAGAACAGTATTTATCTTCTCTTCCGAAGCGTAACTGTAAACTGGATGAAGTATCTGATGATTATATTTTCCAAGTGTGGGAAAAATTAGAAACTGATAGCAGTTTACGAGAATTAATTTCCCAAGTAGAAACAAGATACGAAGAATTACTCAAAATCTAATTTTTCTGACATTTATTGAGCCGTAACTGTTTCATTAAACTATAAATTAACGGCGATAAAACCACACCCATTGCCAATACAAAAACTAACCCACTAAATAAAGCATAAAGAGAAGCAAATAATTTAGCCCCATTAGTTAACAAAGGGTTAACTGGCCCCATTCCACTCAAGATCATAGATGCTTCAACTGTGGCATCAAGCCAACTGAGTCCGGCTGTCCAATGATAACCTAAAACGCCGATAAAAAGACCCAATACAATACAAAGGGCAGACATACTCAGGTAACTAAAAAAGTCACGGACAAAACTCTTTTCATGACTGGGTTTTTCATCTAAAAGTTTGTCTATATCCTCCTTTTTGTCTCTCTCTTTCATCGCTTGAATTGCTTTGAGAGAGGGACAATTTTTAGCATAAAGACAGACTGGTTTGATACTATTTTCTGGCGATCGCCTAATTGCTGTTGGACTCTTCAAGTTTTACCCTTTTTAGTTCTAGCAACTGTACCTCACTATTGAAGGATAATTTGTAATTAAAATCTTCCCCCAAAAGAATCATCCGATTGGGTGAATTCAAATAGACAAGAATAAGATGTAGTTGTTGGTGAGGTTAGCAACAATGGTGAGTTACGACGGATGATTAGATTCTAGTAAAATTCTAAGTTATGGCCGTCTAACCCACCCTACTGGACGGTCTTATCGCCAAGTATAATATATATTAAATTTTCAATTGTAACTTTGCCATGAAAACTAATATAGTTATTGATGATCAATTAATTTCTGATGCTCTAAAAGCAACGGGTTTAACAACAAAAAAAGAAGTTATAGAAATGGGTCTTAAAACTTTAATTCAGTTAAAACAACAAGAGCAAATTAAAGAATTTAAGGGGAAGTTGAAATGGGAAGGAAATTTAGAAGAAATGAGGCTTAATCAATGATTATGGTGGATTCAAGTGTTTGGATTGATTACTTCAATGGTCATGAGACTCCTGAAACGACAAAGCTTGATTTATTGCTAGGAAGTCTACCGATAAGTATTGGTGATATTATTCTGACTGAAATTTTGCAAGGTTTTAGGAATGATGGGGATTACAACATAGCTAAAAATTTACTCACTTCATTAACAATTTTTGATTTATTAGGGGAAATTATGGCAGTGAAAAGTGCAGAAAACTATCGTCAGTTACGCAAGCAAGGAATAACCATTAGAAAAACGACTGATGTAATTATTGCTTCTTTCTGTATTGAAAATAATCTACCATTGCTTTTTTCCGATAAAGATTTTTTGCCTTTTGTTAAACACTTGAATCTTCTCCGAGTTTAGATAAGTTATATCATGTCACAATAGGTAAAGATTGACTTAGTAAACCCTTGGATATGGATGAAACAGTTAAATTTATGACAACCCAACCTAGAAAGCCTGAAATTGTCTTACGAGATGGAAAACCAGTATCGGTTATTCTGGATATCGATGTTTATCAGGAGATGTTAGAACAAATTGAAGCCATAGAAGATTTAGAAGAGTTAGCCAAGATGCGTCGAGAAAAACTTGAGTTTCGTTCTTTAGACGAGTTTCTGGAAGATTATTCAACGGATGTATAAAAAGTCATCGTTGACTATATCCTGTGCAACAATAGGCAAAACTAGAATTAAAAACTCCACAATAAAACACGGTTGTTACCAGAGTCAGCAATAATTGCCGTATCACCGCAAACTGTAATACCATACGGCCAACTTAAACTTTGACGAGTCGGCCCGCCGTAGGAACGGTTTTCACTCTTACTGCGAAAATGAGATTGTCCCGTTAACCCTTGAGCAACTTGTCCCATCTTTAACTTATCCATCCATCCTACCAGGCGAGAATTAGCCGTGTCAGCAGCCATTAACCATTGACCCATAACTGCTACCCCATAGGGCATACTGAGGCTGCTAGAGGTGGGAAAATAGCCTCCCTGGTTTAACTCGGCCCCTTGAAAGTTGGTTTGTCCCAAAACGAGACGACAAGGGGTATTATTTTCGGTAGGTATTCCTTCCCAAATCATCAAACGGTTATTACCAGCATCAGCTAAGACTAGGTTATCCTGCCAAATAGTCAAAGCATGGGGCCAACGCATACTACTAGCAGTGGGACTTCCTCCCCCATTTTCGTCCCGTCGGTTCATATCAACTTGTCCCAGAACATAATCTGCTGGTTGTCCATTACGGGTGGGTAGTTCATTCCATACCAAAACCCGACGGTTGCCAGTGTCAGCCACAAATAACCGTCCTTGATGATACATTACCCCATAGGGCCAGTGCATTCTATCGGCTGCTGTATCTGCTTCCCCTCTGTTAACCTGGTTATGATTAAAGTCTGCTTGTCCTAAAACAATATCCGCAGGAATATTACTATCTTGAGGTAATTTCTTCCAAATTAATACCCGATGGTTCCAAGCATCGGCTACGGCTAACCCTTCCCCACAAACACAGATTCCTGTAGGAACACTTACAGTATTAGCTTGGGGGGTTCCTTTGGCGTTTTGTCCTTCCTGGTAAAAGTCGGGTTGGCCAATCACCCAGTCTGCCGGTTGACCGTCGCTTTCGGGGCAATGTTTCCACCCTAACAAACGATGATGACCGGTATCACACACCCATAATGGACCGTTTTGGGCAACTAAACAAGCCCCTCTTGGACCAAACATGGTGGTAGGAGAAGGTTCAAGAGGCATAACTAAACTTTCGGCTGTTTGTTCACCCAGGATAATATTAGCCCCATGAGGAGACAATATATTAATAAATGTTTCATTGTTAGGAGTATTAGGTTTAGGGTTAATTTTTATGGTAGTTTCCATCAATTTTTATCATTTATGTTTCTGTTGCTGTTAATTTTATGGTAGGAGTTTAAGAAGGAGGATAAATTATTAGAGTTTTTTTAGATAATTGTCAATGGAGTGTGTAGGGTGGGCAAAGTTGACCATTTTACGGGTAGTCTAGATAAATTTCTAATTTGCCCACCTCATAATATCTTTAAAGAAAACTATTATGCAGTTTGATTTTAGGAGTGTCTAAGGTGGGCAAAACTTTCCATCTTAAGGATAGTCTAAATAAATATCTCATTTGCCCAGCCTACCATCTTAAGATTTTGTTGATTAAAATAGTTTTTCAACCTAATAATATTCTTTAGATAAAATCATTATGCAATTTAATCTTAATGCTTATCCTTATGCTTCTCAACGTCGTGTTATTTTAGCTAAGAATTGTGCTGTTGCTACCAGTCAACCGTTAGCTACTTTAGCAGGGATAGAGATGTTTCAAGCAGGAGGAAATGCTGTTGATGCTGCTATTGCTGCTGCTATTACTTTAACCGTAGTTGAACCGACTTCTAATGGGATAGGGGGTGATGGGTTTGCATTAGTTTGGGATGGAAAATTACAGGGAATTAATGGATCGGGAAAAAGCCCTAAAAATTTATCATTACAAGCTTATTCTTGTTTAGAAAAAATGCCAGAGTTAGGTTGGTTAACTGTAACGGTTCCTGGTGTAGTTTCTGTGTGGTATGAAGTGTGGAAACGATGGGGAAAATTACCGTTTGAACAGTTATTTAGTCCTGGTATTCGGTACGCTAAAAATGGTTTTCCTGTATCTTCTGTTACCGCAGAAATATGGCGACGGAAAGAAGTTGTTTATCTGACGAAAAAAAGACCTGAATATAAATATTTTCAAGAAGTTTTTTTTCCAAGCGATCGCGCCCCAAAAGCGGGAGAAATATGGGGAAGTCTTCTCCATGCTGAAACGTTACAAGAGATTGCTAACACAGGAGGAGAGAGTTTGTATACAGGAAAAATAGCAGAAAAAATAAGCAATTTTTCAGCAGATACAGGAGGCTATTTAACGGCGGATGATTTAGCTAATCATACCCCTTTGTGGGTTGATCCTATTGCCACTGAATATAAACAATTAAAAGTATGGGAAATGCCTCCCAATACCCAAGGAATTGCAGCATTAATGGCTTTAAATATTATCGAAGGGTTAAATATTGAACAATATGATCGTGATTCTGTAGACAGTTTTCACTATCAAATTGAAGCCATGAAATTAGCTTTTGCTGATGTTTATACTTATGTTGGTGATGCTGATTCTATGAAAGTATCTAACAAAAAATTATTGGATAAAAATTATGCAAAACAACGCCAAAAATTAATTAATCATCAAGCTATACCTTTAGCTAATCCTGGTATTTCTCAAGGAGGAACGGTTTATTTATGTACGGCAGATTCGGATCTGATGGTGTCTTTTATTCAATCCAATTATGATAGTTTTGGCAGTGGAATTTTAATCCCAGAAACTGGCATTTCTTTACATAATAGAGGTTCAGGTTTTACCTTAGAAAAAGATCATCCCAATGAAATAGCACCGAATAAGCGTCCTTTCCATACTATTATTCCCGGCTTTTTAACCAAAGATGAGCAACCATTAGGACCTTTTGGAGTGATGGGTGCGCCGATGCAACCGCAAGGACACCTACAAATGGTCGTCAATTTAACTGATTATCAAATGAATCCTCAAGCTGCCTTAGATGCCCCTAGATGGCGATTTTTAGAGGGAAATAGAATACTTTTAGAAAGGGGTATAGCCCCTGAAATTATTCAAGGTTTAAAACAACGGGGACATGATGTTAAATTAGCCCCAGAAACTATGTTTGGAAAAGGTCAAATGATCCTAAAAAATAAGGGAATTTTGATAGCAGGTTCCGAACCCCGTGCCGATGGTTTAGCATTAGGTTATTAAGAAGCTATACTATGTTCTTAGAGATTGTTCCTAAAGAAATAATAACAAAAAATTTTGTAGGGTGGGCAAGGTTTTCAAGTATGAAGTTAGTTTAGATAAGTCGTTGACTTGCCCACCCTACCGTCTTAAGATTCTATTTATAAACAGTCTCTAAAACTAGAATATGTCTTCTAGAAAATAATAGTAAGGTAGGTAATGCTGAGATATTGCACCAGTACATAAAAACTCAACAATGTAAGCATTCAGCCTTCAGCTTTCAGCAGTAAAGAAGAGCGAAGTTTCGGCTAAGCGCGAACAGTGTTATAAGAATATAGCTGATAAC
>JASJDW010000326.1 GCA_030064955.1 Crocosphaera sp. | reverse complement strand
GATTTTCAGCCGTTATGGTAGGACAAAAATGGATGCTCAAACAATTAGAAAAGTTGGGCAATGTTCATACTATTTACGGTTGGCAAACTTCTAATCTAAGAAAACACATTGGATTAGAAAAATCCAAAAACAAGTCTGAACAAACAGCTAGTTCCCATGCTGTTGATGGAGTTACCTTAGCTTGTTATCAATTCCTTGAATATCAAGCCCATTATTCAGGGAATAATCATGGGCATAGTTGGCAAGGCAATATAACTATTACTGCTTGTCAATTCATAGTAATTAAACGTCCTCCTATTAGTCGTCGTCAACTTCACTTAATGTTACCAAGCAAGGGAGGTTTAAGGCGTAAATATGGAGGAACAGTTACTCGTCATGGCATCAGAAAGCGAGTGCGTAATTCCGAGGTGTCCTCGGAATGCAAGACGCACTTAAGAAAGGGAGATTTTGTCAAGGCTGAAAAAGCTGGCAAGGTTTTCTCTGGCTGGTGTTCTGGCGATACCGCTAAGCAAATCTCAGTTTCCGATTTTAATTGGAAAAGATTAGGACAATTTACTGCCTCGAAAGTTGTGTTGCTCCAACGCTCGACGGGGTTAATGTGTAAACAGGAAACGGACTTCGTTGGAGCAACTGTTTGTTAGTTGATGCTCTTTTCCTCCCCGACGTTTCAGACGACGGGGTTTCCACTCGCATATTTTACGATGAACAGTGGTTAGTTCTCAGTGACGGGGTGAGGGGGTGACGGGGTGAGGGGGTGAAGATATATCAATCATTTCTCCCAGTCCCCCAGTCCCCCAGTCCCCCAGTCCCCTAGTCTCCCTCATCTGCCTTAACTCCCAGTCTCCTATTCTTCTCCCTTTAATAAAATACAATATTTACGATTAACGATGATTAATTTACATAGTGTTGTTAAATCTAATTTTTGGGTTAATACTGTGTAAATTAATGTAAAAGAAATAAAACAAACGAAATTGAGAGAAATACAATTTAAGTATAGATACCGAGTTACAGAAAGTATCTAGCCATTATCCATATTAAGTCAAGGAAAGGAATCACCACAAACCCTTATAAATTGCTTTCTAATCATTTATAGTTGATCACTCAGTTACTAATCTGAGACTGTTTGTTGCGTAATTAATTATCATTGTTATTCATATCTTAATCAGCAATTTTGCTAGAAAGGAGGTAATAGAATGATTTTTAAAATAGGTAATACTCGGAAAGATAATAACCCAGACTCTAAGGATGGATTGAAACTAATCAGTGATCCCAAAAAAGACAATAAAGATGTCAAAGGTAACATTAAAGATGTCAAAGGTAACATTATTTTTGTTCATGGATTGGGTGCTGATCGTTATAAGACTTGGAATTATCAGCAATGGTTAAAAAAAGACCAATTCTGGCCTAAATGGTTGGCAGAAGATTTATTAGATTTTGGTGTTTGGTTGTTTGGATATAAAACGAAACCATTTTTTCTAGATTCCAAACCTTCTGCATCATCATTAGATGATATTGCAAAGTTTTTAATCAACGAAATTGCTGATCGAAAGTTAGACCAAAAACCTTTAATATTTATTACCCATAGTCTAGGAGGTTTAGTTGTTAAAACAATGTTAAAAGTTGCTGATAACAAAAGATACTTATCCATCCTACAAAATACCAAAGGAGTTGTATTTATTGCCACTCCCCATAACGGTTCAGAGTTAGCTACGATGGTTAAGGATATTAGAGATAATACACCCCAAGTTTTAGAGATTTTGGAAAGTCGGTTTCCTTTTTCAAAAAATTTCTTCAAAAACAACAAAATGGGTGATTTTTTAGTTGATCATAGTGATTTTTTGACTCCTACTTCAATTGTTGAAACATTAATACCCAATGAAGCTCAATTAAACAATTTAACTGATTTTTATCAGCAACAAAGTAAGGATTTAGGAATCGTTACTTTAGCATTTTATGAAATGTATGATATGTGGGGATTTACAGTAGTAGATAAAGACAGTGCCAACCCAGAAATTAGACGAAACTTTCCTGAACCGATTAATAAAAATCATGTTGACATTGCTAAATGTGAAAGTCCAAACGATATTTTATATAAAGTAGTAAAACAGTTTATTGTAGATTACAAAAATAAGCTCGAAAAAATAAATAAAAGGGAAGAAAAGCATTTTGAAAAAGTTTCTCAATCTCTAGAACAGGGTAATCTTATATTTTTTATTGGTTCAGGAATTAATTCAACTGATAAGGAAAAAACTGTATTGAGTGACAAAACTGAAAGAGTTATAAAAGTTTGTAAATTTCCTCCTAGTGATCAAAAGATTGCAGATGAACTAACCCTTAAATCTCATATAAACACTGATGAAATTATAGGAACTCCTTGTCAAATTTGTCCCATAAAACCCAAAAATAGACCAGTCAATAAAGTTAATGGAAATCAAGAAAAAAACATAGCAAACTTTAGTTGTCCAGTAATGCAAAAAATAGATCAGAAAAGAAATACAAATCAGCAATTAATTGAAGAAGAAAATTTAGCATTTGCGAAGCTACAGATTAGGTGTCACGGACAATTTATTAAAGAGATTAATGGTTCTATTGATAAAATATTACAAGGTTTATACAGAAATCCCTATGAATGTAATGAGTTACAAAAATTATTAGTAGAAATTGTATCTGTAAATAGGGAAAATAGAAAGACTTTTCCTTTAATTATCACAACTAACTATGATTATGGTATTGAAAAAGCATTTGAGAAAGTTTATGAGGAAGCTTTTAAACAAGACTTGAGAAAAGCTTATCAGGAAGACTTTAGAAAAATGTTTGATTCACTTTGCCAAAAAACATTTGGAGAAACTTTTTTAAAACTTAAAATAATCAATTATAAAAATAGAAATATCTGGCAAAAGGTAAAAGAGGATTGTGGAAATTTTTTTACAATTATGTTTGACGAGATATTTTTAGAAGTGGAAGAGCCTGAAAAATATAAAGATGTTTGGGAAAAAGCTAGAAAAAATTTGAAAGAACCTTATGATAAATCTTGGGAAAAAACAATCAAAGAATCTGGTTTAAAGACAAAAGAGTATCAAGACATTTTGCAAGAATTTAAAAAACCCTTGGAAAAAACCTTTGAAACATACTTCTCAAATTATCAAAAATATCAAGAAGTTTGGGGAAAAGTTAGAAAGGAGTTTCACGAATCAGGAAAAGATATTTTTAGTGTTGTATATTATTCAGGAGATTATACTCTAGAAAAAGGTTACATAACTGAAGCTAATCCAAATTGGAAATTAATTTCTTATAAATATCAAAATGATACTAAACTCTTGAAGATTGATGATATTAAACGATTAAAAAGGGGAGATGTAGAAAAGACTGGTTTAGATGAAGAAACTCTTAAGAAACATCCTGTTTTAATTAAGCTTTGTGGAGGGCAAATTTATGGAAGAACAGAAACTGAAAATCAATGGAGGTTTGCAATTTCAGGAGTTAACTCCCTAAAAGACTTTGCAAACACCAGAATGCTATCTACTTTAGTCATTACAGATTTTTGTAGAACCCATGATATTCTATTCCTTGGTTATAGTGCTACCGATGCTGAATTACAAGATATTTTAGATACCCTAGTTCCTCCTATACTCGGACGAGAAAAGTATTCTAAAGGGTGGTTAATTAATCAATCTGATATCGGAGAACTAAATAAGCAAATTGCTAACTATTGGTATAATTGGCATATTGAGATTGATCATAATCATCATAATTACTCTTGGAAAAATTACCTTAAAAAATTATGGGAGATTGAGAATCTGACAAAGAATAATCATGAATAATAAGTATGAATAACTAAGTATATCTAATTGATAATTAACCGATGATGTAATAATTATGAATACCATCAATGAAGAACAGAAACAACCAGAAATTACTCCCTATAAAGAAGGGTTAAAGTCTTTTGAAGAAAAAGATGCTATTTTCTTTTTTGGACGAGAAAAAGAACAAAAAGAAATACTAAGTCATTTTAAAGCTTCTCGACTAACGGTACTTTATGGAGATAGTGGGGTTGGTAAAACTTCTCTCTTACAAGCGGGTATTGTTAGTTATTTTAAAAAATTAGCCCGCCAAAATCAAAATAGAAATAAAACACAAAATCGCAGTCCAAGAGTTGCTATTTCTGTCTTAAACCTTGAGCATTGTTATCGTCAATTGGCGAAAAATCAGCAAAATAACAAACCTCAACAGAACTTAGAAGAAGCCTTATTATACAAAATCATAGAAGCAGTTAAAGAATGCAACCAAGAAGAAAGTGAAACCCTTGATGATTTAGAAAACGGCCCAAGCTTAAATTTTATTGAAAAATTAGAGGCTTTAGCAGATAAAGTTGAGGGAGAATTGTTTATTATCTTAGATCAATTTGAAGAATATTTTCGACAAGAAAATAATTATGACAAAGGGAACTTTAAAGAAAATTTCACTCGTTGTATGGAAATTTATGGTTTTCCTGTCCACTTTTTAATTAGTATTCGTTCCGATCAACTTTATCGACTTGAAAAAGAGTTTAAAGAACAAATTCCTACAATTTTGGATAACTGTGTAATTTTAGAGTCTTTGACAGAAGAATCAGCAGAAAAAGCGATTGAAAAGCCGATTGAAAGATATGATTTTATTCAACATATTATTCATTATCCTCTAACTATTTTATCTGGTAAACAATATCAAGGTAAAAGTTCTTTCTTAGAAAATGATCTAATGAACTACTTTAACTTTAATAAAGATAAGCTCCTAATTAATGAAGTATATTGTGTTAGTGATAATAATATTAAGGAAATAACCACAAGTTTGGAACAACTTAATAAGGAATCTAAAAAAAGTATTATTATCTTTAAAGATTTTTATAAATATATGAATTCTGATAAAAATGAACACCTCAATAAACTACTGGAAATGATTAAAAACAGGAAATCCCAATCAAAGATTAATGTTGTGATAGAAATACAGAATAAGCAACAGTTAGAAAAATTAGAAGAATATTATAAAAAATTGGAACCGAAATTAAACCAGGAAAATCAAGGTTATTTTGAGTTATCTAAAAATTCTATTAAGTAC
>JASJDW010000050.1 GCA_030064955.1 Crocosphaera sp. | reverse complement strand
AACAGTGTTATAAGAATATAGCTGATAACTGATAGCTGATAGCTGATAGCTGACAAACTAGCTAGTTTTATCGAAGGTGCAAGATTTAAAAAACACCGATGGCAATCATTATCCCCTGCTGAATTCGTTGTAAGGAAACTGGTGTAATGACTCCATAGGGACTATCAGATAAGGAACTTTGGCGAATAGCTGACACATTATCACATAAAGCCAAAGAATCCACATTGAGTCCACCTTCTGGTGCTTGAACTAGGATACGAGTTGGTGTTTCTCCATTGGTTAAGTCGCTGGTGAAAGGAGCCACTAAAACCGTAGTGCTGTATTGATTTCTGACATTGAGGGATACAATAACGGCGGGTCTTTTTTTGCTCTCACCAATGGTTTTCAAGGCTTTGATGAGATACACTGCCCCTTGCTGCGGATAGCTTGGTTTATTCATGAGGGTGATGGGAACTCGAATCTGAGTTAATTTCTTCTAATTGAGTTTGAGCAAATTCAGACCAATCATCATCGAATTGTTGTTGCTGCGGTGTTTGTTGCTGATAAGACTGACGTAATTGTTCTTCTATCTGCTGTTGATACCATAATCGTAGTGCTGTCTCGACGACCTGTGAACGATTATCTGTAAGGCGATCGATAGATTCTAATAACTGAGCATCAACAGTAATACTAATTCGTTGCTTGTGGCTTGAGGGAATCATGGGAACAAACTTATTTTGTCTTAATATTTATTATATGATAAAACGTATTACCTAAAATGTCGGATGAAAGCCTCGGTAAAGAAATTGGAAAAACTTGCAACTAATCTGAGAATTACGTTAAATTTAGTTAAGTTGGATCTGCAATTTAAGCAAAATTCCGATGTTTTATGGTTAACTTCTTGACAAAAGAAGCATTTTGTATTAAAGAAACCAATTTTTGATAACTTACGAGAAACTTTAACCTATGAAAATATCTTGGAGAACCCTATTACTCTGGACTGTACCCCTCTTAGTGGTGGGTTTTTTCCTCTGGCAAGGAGCTTTCCCCTCAGCTTCAACGCCAATGGGGAACAACACAGCTAACACCCGTATGACCTACGGACGTTTCCTAGAGTATTTAGATGCGGGTCGTATCCTCAGCGTGGATCTTTATGAAGGAGGACGTACCGCTATTGTACAGGCGGTTGACCCTGAAATTGAAGATCGAGTCCAAAGATCACGGGTTGATCTTCCTATGAACGCCCCTGACTTGGTGGCTAAGTTACGCTCTTCTGATGTTCAATTAGAATCTCACCCCATTCGCAACGAAGGCGCATTATGGGGCTTTTTAGGCAATTTATTATTCCCTATTCTCCTCATTGGGGCTTTATTCTTCTTGTTCCGTCGTTCTAGCAACTTACCTGGTGGCCCAGGACAAGCCATGAATTTTGGCAAATCTAAAGCCCGTTTCCAAATGGAAGCCAAAACCGGTATTATGTTCGATGACGTAGCCGGTATCGATGAAGCTAAAGAAGAATTACAAGAGGTTGTCACCTTCTTAAAACAACCCGAACGCTTCACAGCCGTTGGAGCGCGTATTCCTAAAGGGGTGTTATTAGTGGGACCTCCTGGAACCGGTAAAACCTTATTAGCTAAAGCGATCGCAGGAGAAGCCGGTGTACCCTTCTTCAGCATTTCTGGGTCTGAGTTCGTGGAAATGTTCGTCGGTGTGGGTGCGTCCCGTGTTCGTGATTTATTCAAGAAAGCCAAAGAAAATGCCCCTTGTCTCATCTTTATCGATGAAATTGACGCAGTAGGTCGTCAACGGGGTGCTGGTATCGGTGGTGGTAACGACGAACGGGAACAAACCCTTAACCAGTTACTAACGGAAATGGATGGGTTTGAAGGCAATACCGGCATCATTATTATTGCTGCCACTAACCGCCCTGATGTCCTTGACTCTGCTTTAATGCGTCCAGGTCGTTTTGACCGTCAGGTAATCGTAGATGCTCCTGATTTCAAAGGACGGATCGAAATCTTAGAAGTTCACGCCCGCAACAAAAAATTAGCTCCCGATGTCTCGATTGAGTCCATCGCCCGTCGTACCCCTGGATTTAGTGGGGCAGACTTAGCTAATTTATTGAATGAAGCAGCTATCTTAACCGCCCGTCGTCGTAAAGAAGCCATTACCTTATTGGAAATTGACGACGCTGTGGATCGTGTGGTTGCTGGGATGGAAGGAACCCCGTTAGTCGATAGCAAGAGTAAGCGTCTCATTGCTTATCATGAAGTCGGCCATGCGATTGTCGGGACTTTAGTTAAGGATCACGATCCTGTACAGAAAGTTACCTTAATTCCCCGTGGTCAAGCACAAGGGTTAACCTGGTTTACCCCCAATGAAGAACAGGGATTAACCACCAAAGCACAGCTTATGGCCCGCATTGCTGGAGCGTTAGGCGGTCGTGCAGCCGAAGAAGAGGTTTTCGGTTACGATGAGGTAACAACCGGTGCTGGTGGCGATTTACAGCAGGTTTCGGAAATGGCTCGTCAAATGGTAACTCGTTTCGGAATGAGTGAGTTAGGTCCTCTTTCCTTAGAAAGTTCTTCTGGTGAAGTCTTTTTAGGGGGTGGTTTAATGAACCGCGCAGAATACTCTGAAGAAGTAGCCATGAAAATTGATAGTGAGGTTCGCACCTTAGCTGAAGAAGGCCATAAATTAGCCCGTCAAATCATCCGTGATAACCGTGAAGTGGTCGATCGCTTAGTGGAATTATTGATTGAAAAGGAAACCATTGATGGTGAAGAGTTCCGTCAAATTGTGGCTGAATATACTCATGTTCCTGAAAAAGAACAGTTTGTTCCTCAGCTATAAATTAGGTTAGAAACCATAGGAAAAAGGCGCGCTTACCCGCGTCTTTTTTCGTACCTAGCGTTCAGCATCAAATCACTAATTATCAAAAGATTCCCATTGCCACTGATGAAAACCTCTAAAGACAAAAAAGCCTTAGAAATACTAAAAATTCTTAAACAACTCTATCCTGATGCTACTTGTAGCTTAACCTACAATAGTCCTGTTCAATTATTAGTAGCAACTATATTATCAGCACAATGTACCGATGAACGGGTTAATAAAGTTACCCCTGAATTATTTGCTAAGTTTCCTGATGCTGAATCTTTCGCCAATGCAGATAGAGAGGTATTAGAAACTTTGATCCGTTCTACTGGATTTTATCGTAATAAAGCTAAAAATATCCAAGGTGCTTGCCGAAAAATTGTCGAAGATTTTAATGGCAACGTGCCTCAAACGATGGAAGAATTATTATTATTGCCTGGAGTGGCAAGAAAAACAGCTAACGTGGTCTTAGCTCATGCTTTTAATATTAATGCAGGGGTAACAGTAGATACCCATGTGAAGCGTTTAAGCCAACGGTTAGGGTTAACAAAAGCAATCGATCCCGTTAAAATTGAAAAGGATTTAATGGCCTTATTACCCCAAAAAGATTGGGAAAACTTTTCGATCCGTATTATTTATCATGGTCGTCAAATTTGCAAAGCAAGAAAGCCTAATTGTCAAGAGTGTCAATTAGCTTTTTTATGTCCTTTTAATGGTTAATTGTATAAAAAAATAAACTAATTATGAATACTTCAAATATACAGCAAAATATCCTCATTGTTGGCGCATCTAGAGGTATTGGTTTAGGATTTGTGAAAATACTTCTTGAAAGAAATGATAATATTAAACTTTATGCAACTTATCGACATAAAGAAACAGCAGAAGATTTATTTCAGTTAGAAAAAAAATATCCTTCTTCTCTTCATTTATTCCAATTAGATATTACCGAAGAAGAAGAAATAGGTAACTTAGCTAAACGACTAAAACAAGATATAGCTAATCTTCATTTAGTAATTAATTGTGTTGGTATTCTCCATCAAGATAACATTAAACCCGAAAAAAGTCTTAGACATATTAATACCGAAAATTTATTAACCTATTTTCAAGTTAACAGTATTGCTAGTGTGTTATTAGCCAAACATTTATTACCGTTCTTCCGTCATTCTCAACGGAGTATTTTTGCTGTAATTAGTGCTAAAGTGGGCAGTATTGGTGATAATTATCTTGGGGGTTGGTATGGTTATCGAGCTTCAAAAACAGCCCTCAATATGTTTATGAAAACGGTTTCTATTGAATATAAACGAACTTGTCCCCAGACAATTATTGTAACGTTACACCCTGGAACAACAGATACAAACTTATCTAAACCTTTTCAAAAAAATGTTCCTCCAGAAAAGTTATTTTCTGTGGAAAGAACGGTTAATCAATTACTCAATATTATCGATAACTTGACTGAAAATGATACTGGACAGTTCTTTTCTTGGGATGGGACTCGTCTTCCTTGGTAATGTTTACCTAACTAATTTAATTATGAAGTTTTGTAAAGTAAAGAAGGCATTTTTCTAAGGTTGATGCTATTATTAAGACAAGCACAAAGAAGTACACCAAACTTCTCAAAAAGGAATCGATTGGAGTGTGTGCTGTCTGCTCTAGTCGACGCAGTGTTTTTAACACCAACATTCTTAATAGACACGATGGTATTACCCGCAGCTTTTTAAGTGAGTTTTTTAAGGGGGTGTAAGGGTGAGAGCCATAATCAACACCTGAGTCGGAAAGAGAATGTTAAGGTGATTGAAGAGCATTGTGGTCTCAGTGTTCACTTTAGTTAGTCACTATCTAACCAATTCATTTAGATTTCTAGGAGTCCATATCCTTTGTACACTGATTAAACCCGCCACCTAGGCGGGTAAATTGTTGTGTAGGATAATAATAGTTATTTTGAGGTAACTAGACGTTTGCGTAATAATTCAGATCTTCGTTTAGCAATTTTATTATTGTCATCAATTTTTAACGTTTCTTCGTAGGTTTCAACCGCTTTAGGAATCATTTGCTTTTTCTCATACGCATTGGCTAAGTTATTGAGGGCAATGACGTATTCAGGATAGAGTTTAATGGCATCTTTGTAATTACGAATGGCCAGATCCACCTGTTCTTGAGAAAAATAAGCAAACCCCAGCGCATTATACATCAAGGCTTTGTTTTCTGATTCAATTTTTTCTCCAGTTTTGAACCCTTTTTGTAAAAGATTAACTGCTTGAACGTACAATTTTTTATCAAGATATAAACTGGCTAATTCATAATACTCTTCTGCCGTCCCTTTTTCATTTTGTAGCTTTTCCTGTAATTTGTAAAACCGATTTTCTGTACGACGGGTTTTAATAATTTGCAAGAGGAGAAAAATAGCTAGTCCTCCCAAAAAAATCACAATCCCTGATAAATAAATAATTGGCAATACTTCATTCATTAGTTAGTACATCCCAATGTGTAGTAAGTAATTCGTTGTTGTCAGATGTTTCTGGTATCAAAATCTGACTTCTGTGCGATAGCGCCGGAACAACGTTTAGGGAACTTCTGACTTCTTTAAGGAAGTCCCCAATACTCCAGACGCTTAGCCAACCAACCAGACGCTTTCCAGCGACCAATGGCTTGATTAACACGACTCCGTAAACTAGCATACTGCAATCCTTTGGGCATCACCACCCCTAACGCTTCCCCCGATAAGCGTACAGGAAGTTGATAATATTGGGGGTATTGCTGCACCCAACCCGCTAAAATGCTATTATCAGCAGCAAAAGCCTTCACTGTTCCTGCTTCAAGTAAAGTCAAGGCTTCTTGATATGAATGAACGCCAATCAGTTCTGCTTGAGGCAGTTCAGCGCGAATAACAGGGATGGTACTCGAACGCTTAAGGACAGCAATTTTAGCCTGGGAGAGATGATCTAAGGCGCGAATGGTTGGATCATTAGTAATGATTCCTGTCCCATCCAAATAATAGTAAGGACTAAAATTCACTAAGCGGGTACGAGATGTGTTAATGGTTATTCGGGCGATCGCTAGATCTACCTCTCCGTCAATCACTTTTTGTAATCGTTCTTGATTACTAACAGGGTGTAAAATAACCGCTTGAGAGTCCCCTAAAATATCTTTAGCCAACTGTCTAGCCAGATCAATTTCTAATCCTTGTAAGTGATTTTGTGGGTTGCGAAACCCTAGGGGACGGATATTATCTTTGACTGCAATAATTAACTTTCCCCGCTGTTTAATTTCTTCTAGGGTAGCAGCTATGATAGGGTTACTATTTATATTCGAGAAAACAGTAATAACCACGATTAAAACTAACTTTTTTGTTAACGAGTTAAGCATTTAACTAACGAATTAAGAATGATAGCGTTTTCGTTTGTAAACATTATAATGATTTATTATCAATGCAATTTTTTTTTAGATATAGTATTTACAATTGAAATATGAAAACTTCCTCCTGCCTCCTGACTTACATAACTAGCCAGTTTACAACTCAAATGAAAACATTATAGCGTTTCTCACACTTACGAGGTACACCTAACATTTAAGTTCTGACTCCTGACTCGGAGACTCCTGTTCGCGCTTAGCCGGAGCGAAGCGAGGAACTCCTAAAACTAGAAAATTTTGTACCCCACAAGTATGGGAACTGCTATATAAATGAATTATCCTTGCTATCAAAACAATTTTTAACTTAATTAATGACTCAGTTTTAACTGTTCATTGTGCATAATAGCAACCCTGTTTCTTCCGTTTTTTTTGGCTGCAAAAAGAGCTAAATCAGCCCGCTTAAGCATATCATCCATTTTCTTATCTTTGGAATCATAGGTAGCTACCCCAATGCTAACAGTAATACTAACAGTTTTATCTTCAACTTGCAAGGTTTCTTTAGTCATGGCTTCACGAAGACGTTGGGCTGCTATGTAAGCCCCTTTTAAATCAGTATGAGGTAAAATAACGACAAATTCTTCCCCTCCTAATCTTCCTAGATGACCTTGTTTACTTAAGGCTTCCGCTTCTGTTTCTAGTCGGCCAATATAATCGACTTTCCGAAGACAATTTAAGGTAATATTAACCATCATTTTCAAAGCTTCATCTCCTACATCATGACCATAAGTATCATTAATTGTTTTGAATTTATCAATATCGATCATCAATAAAGAAAACGGGAAATTATAGCGTTGACTTAGCTCAAATTCTTGTTTACCAAATTTAAAAATTGAGCGACGGTTAGGAATGCCAGTTAATTCGTCCGTAGCAGCAATTCGCTTCATTTCTTCGTATGCTCTTTCCAATTCATCTTGAGTTCTTTTCAGTTGTAAATGGGTTTTAACTCTAGCTAGAAGTTCAGGGGTTTTAAACGGTTTGGTTACATAATCAACAGCCCCTAATTCAAACGCTTCAACTAAATGATTTGTTTCATTACTTGCAGTTATGAAAATAATAGGTATATGTTGTGTTTTTGGGTTTTCCTTGAGTCTTTGACAGACTTGTAACCCATTAATTTCAGGCATCATTAAATCTAGTAAAATTAAGTCTGGTTCTGTTGCTTCGAGTCGCTCTAATGCTTGTTTTCCTGAGAAAGCAAAAGTTGTTCCATAACCTGATGCATCCAAAATTTCGATTAATAATTGTAAATTTTTACGAATATCATCCACTACTAAAATCAAAAAATCTTCAGGATTAAAAGGGGTTAATTTTTTCATTTTTCTTAGAAGATTAAGGAACAAAAATAAATTAAATTTTTATTCTAGCGATCGCACCAGATCAGAGAAACTTTCTACAGTTTTGGCTAAGTTTTCACTATCAAATTTTTGTCTATGGGTTTCTAGGCAATTAGCGCAGGCAATTAGACTTTGACAATGATAGTATTTTCCCCATTGTTGTGAGCGTTGGGCAAATTGACGCAAATCTTTAATAATCATTGTCTTTCGTAAATTATGCCATACTTTTTCCTTTTCTTGCTGAAGTTTCTCTAAGAATTCGGAAGAGGTTGAGATGGTAGTGAAGGGGACTTTGGGGATATTGTTTTGAGCAACAGTAAGTAGGTGA
Organism: Crocosphaera sp.; assembly: GCA_030064955.1. GTDB lineage: Bacteria > Cyanobacteriota > Cyanobacteriia > Cyanobacteriales > Microcystaceae > Crocosphaera. The sequence continues at coordinate 7,350 of JASJDW010000050.1, read as the reverse complement.
GTATAAATAAACCCATAATGCGATGCACTCCTAATTAAAGCTAGAACCTTGATATAAAGATAGTTTTGAGCAGTGCATCGGCCTACAAATGTTTGATCCTTAATTATACCTATCTACTTAGTTAAGGTTGCTGTTTCTGTATCAGGGTAAAGATTTTTTAATGTTAGTAAAAGTTGGAGACGACTAACGAATTTAGTTAAAAAACCTTGACAAATTGTGTTTAAATTTGCGAGCATCCCAAAGTTGTAAATTGTCTTTTATTGTAAGCATTCAGCCGTCAGCGTTCAGCGTTCAGCTTGACGGGGTGACAAGGGAGTTACAGTTAAGACAGGGTGTGGGGTATGGGGTGTGGGGTGTGGGGAAAAATTGCCTTGGTATCACGTTATCCCTTCGACTCCGCAGTCGCCTTCCCTTGTGAGGTGCTGTCCCCCGAATCGAATTCGGGGGCTTGTACGCGCCGTCGAAATGCAGGGATAACGGTGAGCGGCTTGCGCCCTTGCGGTGTCGAAACGAGTCGAACCGTTATGTTAACAACACCTTTGAGAGCCAAAGCCAATCTATATGGGTAACTCACCGTTGTTCTGCTCAATGCTGAGGGTCATAATATTTGCCTACACCCTACACCCCCTGTCTTTACTTTAACCTTGTTGTCACCCCGTGAGGAGTAAAACCCTAGCACTAGAGTTAACAAGATTATCCTCAGATTTTGAGAACTGCTACTGTAGCGCAACAGTTAAAAGAGCGATCGCTACAGTTTCAAGAGTTAAAACCCTAGCACTAGAGTTAACAAGATTATTCTTAGATTTTGAGAACTGCCACTGTAGCGCAACAGTTAAAAGAGCGATCGCCTTGTTTATGCTATTCTTTCAACCTGACTGTATGTAACAGGTTATAACAGGTTATATAAAGGCTCCTTAACCAAAATAAGGTATTGCAATGTGGGAAATCTCCCTCTTTAAACACGATCTATCTAGCTATTAATGAGAAATAGTCATCGCCCACCTTAACCCACCCGACTTCCTCGACCAAACACTGAACCTGCACGGATAAGTCTGCAAGTAACGATTTAATCTACTGAAGTTGTTGCTTGAGCTTCACAGAGTCTACTTCGCACGCTTGTAAAACGCGCATGGCCATACCACCACCCGTCTCTCCTTCTTGCAAAATGCCAAGTAGCAGATGTTGTGGGGTCATCTTTTTGTAACCTTGCTGTTTTGCCTGTTGAGCAGATAGTTCCAACACTCGGTAGGCACGAGGAGTAAAGGGAATTTCTGCGGGAATTTCTGTAGCAGGAACGGTACAAGAAGCTAACCAGTTACCGAAGAGGTTGTGTGCAATAACAAAGTCCACGCCCTGACTCTTGAGAGCTTCTGCTGCTGGGGTGGTTCCGACACTGAGCAACCCTAAAAGCAGCCCTTCTGTGCCGAAAAAGTTGAGGTGTAGCTCTCGCATAGCTTCCTGTCCGCGAGTCAGCACTTCATGGGTTTCGGGGGTAAGGCGATCCAAGGAAAACCCTATCATCTCTTCTCGGATAGACAACAGTGCTACAGCCTTGAGAATATATTCGAGCGTAACCGCATCTAATGTACCCCAACTAGCAGCTTCGGCTCCTTCCCTCTGATAGAGTTGGGTAAGAGCTTCATAAAGTTGCAAGTCCCCAGCAACAAATGAGAGGATGCTGGCACGCCACTGCCATGCCATTTGCTGTACCTTGGGATCATTAAGGTCACGACCTTCGGTGATATGGGATCTGGCTTGCTCCAATAAATAGAGCCATTCTGCCTGTCCCTGATTCAATCGGGCTTCGAGTAAATCATATTGTTCTTGAGTTAAATATTGTTGAGTCATAGTGAGGTTTTCTATTATCTGCATAAGATCATCAACCGCAACAGATTGAGAGGATTGGAGTTGTTGGGCTAGGATGCTAAGCTTGGTAAAGAGGGACTGCGACACGGCTATCTGCTCTTGGAGTCGCGCTAAATGCAGATTAATGACATTCGGTAGAGAGAAGTCGGGATTCTCTAAACATTCGTGAATTTCCTTAAGGGCAAAACCCAACTGTCGCAAGGACAGAATTTGCTGAAGTCGTGCAATGTCCGCTTCGCTGTACAGTCGATACTCAGCCTCGGTGCGTTGCGAGGGAACCAGCAAACCAATCTCGTCGTAGTACCTCAAAGTCCGAATAGATAGTCCAGTTTGTTTTGCCAATTCCCCGATTTGTAACAGCTTGGGCATAGGTAGCCTTGACTCCGATTTTCTAGAAGTTTTCAGTTGATGATTAAATTCTAAAGAATGACGTAACGTAAGACTCAAGAGCTTTTTAATATTGATACGCCCAATTGAAAACCGCGATAATATCCCACACCCTACCCCCTATCTTGACTTATAGAATACATTAGAAAATATCAAACCACCAACTTATTGAGAATTATGCGCCCTAGACAAAATATTGTTGCCATATTTTCTACCTTTGTTCAATTTGAGGCAGGTGAGTTTAGCTATTGGTCTAGCAATCCTAAGTTGCGTCGCAGCATGGAACAATGTTTAGTTGGGCAGTCTGTCAAAGAGCGATCGCACAGCTTTTGGGGACTTTATTGGTACAAAGTTTGGCAAGTCTCTTCTCAGTCTCAACAAAAACCCCAAACGATGCAAGCAAAATCCCATCTAAGTGCCTATTTACAAGAACCTAGCTACTGGGCTGCAAAAAAGGCGACCACTGACTTTGGCCACCTTAAATATGAAGTGTCTGATTGTTTTCAAATCGCTTTATCTTCTATTGATTCTATTCTGCAAGGGTTTGATCCCCTGCAAAAAAGTAATTTTAAAAGCTATGCCAGCGTTATTTTATCCAACTATATTAGAGAAATTCTCCGCCAAAGACAAGAAATTGATATTTGTAGTCCTTGGGCTTTGTTACGTAAATTGAGTCAAAAACGGCTAGTAGAATCATTACAACAAGCTGGTTTAACCAAGGAGGTAATTGATAGTTATGTGTTGGTTTGGAAGTGTTTTAAGACCAATTATGTCCCGAGTGGTGATTCGTCTCGAACGAGAACCCGTCAATTACCTAAACCCGATGATGCTACCCTAGAAGCGATCGCCCATCAATATAATCAAGAACGTTACGCACAGTTAAACGCCCCTGGATCAACCCTTGACCCTAAAACCATAGAACAATATCTCCTTCTTTGTGTCAAAGCAGCGCGATCTTATCTTTACCCTACTGTAAAATCCATTAATACCCCAACCCCAGGACAAGAAAGCGGGGAATTACTGGATATTTTGCCTGACGCTAAATCTGAGTCTCTATTAGGGGATTTAATTACTGAAGAAGAAGAACAGCAACGTTTATCCCAACAAACCCAGATCAATGAGATATTAACAGAAATTCTGACGCAAATAACCCCAGACTTGCAACAAATTCTCGATCTTTATTATGGTCAAGGATTAACGCAAAAAGAAATTGCTAAACAGTTAGCAACCAAGCAATATACCGTTTCACGACGTTTAACCAAAGCAAAACAAACCCTGTTGCTGAAATTAGGTCAATGGAGTCAGCAAACCCTGCATATTTCCTTAACTTCCGACATACTCAATAGTATGAGTACCGTTTTAGAGGAATGGTTGACCAACCATTATCACTCAAACCCTTCTTCTCCTTAACCACTGTTTATCAGGGAATATCTAATGACTTTTTTATTTGCCCAACCCAACCAACTTTGGCTTGAACTGTCTGAGACTAATCTCTCTCAAGCTTGGGAACAAAGCCATATTTGTTCGAGTGCAACCACCCGATGGCGTGCTTATCTCAATCAGCTTAGTTTAACTTGTTTTCTTTCCTACGTTCAAGAAGAGTTGTCTCATGGAATTACCATTTGGCCAGACGACCCTTTAACTAACTTGTGGGAATTGGTGGAGGGTTCAACCCTTATTTTAGGGGATAAACGCATTGTCCTGTTACCCACTGAAGCGATGGATGAGGATGAACTACGGGTTCCTCAAGAATGGGTTGATATTCCTGAATGGGTAGCTGATTATTATCTCGCTGTTCAAGTTAATTTAGATGAACAATGGTTAAATATTTGGGGTTACACAACCCATCAAAAATTGAAAGAGAAAGGACAATATGATAGTCGCGATCGCAGCTACAGTTTAGAGAAACCTTTTTTATTTCAAGACATGAACGCTTTTTGGGTATCCCAAGAACTAGGGATACAAGAAGTAACTCAAGCAGAGGTTATTCCTTTAACCCCTTTATCTTCCGTCCAAGCAGAAAATTTAATTGAACGTTTAGGTAATGCTGAGGTGAAAGAACCTCGTTTAGCGGTTCCTTTCCCCCTCTGGAGTTCACTCATTGCTAATGCTACTTGGCGCAAACAACTGTCTCAACGTCGTCAGGGGAACGTTGAAACCAGTTTATTAACTCATTTAAGCTGTTGGTTTGATAATCTTTTTGAAACCTCTTGGCAAACCCCAGAAACCTTAAATTTAGCTTTCAGTAGTCGCCGTAATACCTCAACTAATACGAATAATATTCAACGGGCAAATTTAATTACCCTTGGTAGTGAACAAGTTATTTTACTGGTAGGATTAACCCCTGAAGATGATGATAGAATCGCTGTCAGTCTGCAACTGCTTCCTCCGTCTGACCGTCGTTATTTACCAGAAATGATACAACTGGAATTATTATCAGAAGCAGGAGATATTTTACAATCGATACAATCTCGTACTCAAGATAATGCCATCAGAATTCCTCGGTTTAAATGCCCTAAAGGATTAACTTTTCGTCTTCAGATAACATTAAATGACCATTGCGTTACACAGGATTTTATTGTTTAAATGAGTAACTTAGTTGTTTTAAAATTGGGCAAAGGAGATTGGCAACAGGGATTTTCTAACGTCAATGTGCAAGTTTCAGAACGGAATTATCCCATGTCTTTGCAACTGAGTGGGAGTTTACCTCCTGATCTGAAATTATGGGATTATTATCAACAATGGCGAAGTCTCTATGAAGCATTATCCGAGAACGTAAGATTGCGTCGTTATCGAAGTTCTATGTCATCGATGATTGAATTTGATACCGAAGAGGTAACTCATATTTCTGATGGAGAATTTCTTTATCTCTGCGAACAATTAGAAACCCAATTAAATCGATGGTTAAGTACAGAATCTTTTAGTCGCATTGAACGTCAATTACGCAGTCATGTTAATGTTTCTGATGAAATTCGTCTGATCATCGAAACCGAAAACGAGGAACTGCGACGGTTTCCTTGGCATTTGTGGCATTTTTTTGAAGATTATCCTTTTGTGGAAGTCGCGTTAAGTCCGGCTGAATATGGACGAGTTTCGACGGTTTCAGTGCAACGAGAAGGAAAGGTCAGAATTTTAGCTATTTTAGGCAACAGTCAAGGTATTGATGTTAAAAAAGATCGTACCCTTCTTCAACAATTACCCGATGGGGAAGTCATTTTTTTAGTGGAACCGCAGCGTCAAGACTTGGATCGTTGGTTGTGGGATGAACAAGGATGGGATATTTTATTTTTTGCGGGTCACAGTTTTAGTCAGTCCCAAGCAATGACGGGACAGTTAGAAATTAATTCTCAAGAGTCCCTTTCTTTATCACAGCTACGGAATGCGTTAAAAACAGCCATTCGTCATGGGTTAAAACTAGCTATTTTCAATTCTTGTGACGGTTTAGGACTCGCACAACAATTGGCAGATTTACAAATTCCCCAAACTATTGTTATGCGTGAGTCGGTTCCAGATGTAGTCGCGCAGGAGTTTCTGACCCATTTTTTGAGGACGTTTTCAGGAGGAAAGTCTTTTTATCGTTCTGTTCGAGAAGCGAGGGAACGGTTACAGGGACTGGAAGGGACATTTTCTTGTGCGAGTTGGCTACCTGTCATTTGTCAAAACCCCGTAGAATATCCCCCAACGTGGCAAGAATTACGAGATAAACAGGCAAAATCTCCCATAACTTCTCCTTCCCCACCAAAAGTAAGAAATATTATTCTTGCTAGTTTATCGGTTACTTTAGTGGTAATGGGGTTTCGTTGGTTAGGATGGTTGCAAACTTGGGAACTCAAAGCCTTTGATTCTTTAATGGTACGTCGTCCCCAACAGACTGCTGATGAACGTTTATTAATTATTGGCGCAGATGAGGAGGATCTCAACCGCTATGGTTATCCCCTGTCCGATGAAGTGATCGATCAACTGCTGACTCAATTGCAATCTTATCAGCCTTCGGTCATTGGTATGGATATTTTTCGAGATCAACCTATCTTGACATCTAATGTAACTCAATCTTCTCCTTTATCGCAAACATTAACCCAGAATCAAAATATTGTTGCGATCTGCACCTTCGGAAACAGTTTAGCCACCAGTGTTGCACCCCCTGAATCTATTTCCCCTCAACAAGTGGGTTTTGTCAACCTATATGATGATCGCCAACCCACTCAAGGACAAGACGATATGGTTCGTCGCTATCTTCTGTCTCGTAGTGAAAACGCTTTAGAAGCTATGTCCCGTTGCACAACTCCCTATTCTTTTGCTTGGCAACTGGTTTATCGTTATCTTCAAAAAAATGATATTCCTGTAACGTCTCAAGGGGATAACTGGCAGTTTGGGGATGTTTTAGTTGAACGATTAAAAAATAGAAGTGGTGGTTATCAAACCTTAGATGAACGGGGGAATCAACTATTAATTAATTACCGAAATACAACCCAAATTGCTCAACAAATAACCATTAGAGATATTTTAGAAAATCAGGAACATATCAATCCTGCTTGGATTAAAAATCGGGTTATATTAATTGGAATTACGGCACCGAGTATTCCTGATAGACATGATACCCCTTATGGAGAAATTAGAGGGATTAAGATTCATGGTCATGTGGTTAGTCAGCTATTAAGTACAGCAGAGGAAAATCATCGTACTTTATTTTGGTGGCTACCTCAATGGGGAGACTTTCTTTTACTGTTATTTTGGTCATTAGTGGGAGGCTTTATTTTTTATCTTCAGAAACCGCTTTATCGTCTGGGTATTGGTGTTTTTTCTTTGTTATTAATGTTAGGAATGTATTGGTTTATTTTTCTTCAGAATGGATGGCTTCCTCTCATTCCATCAGCATTAACTTTTTTAGGATCAATGGGTGTTACATTTTTGATCAAAAATATAAAGTTCTCGAAAGAGATGGAAAAATAGAGATAATTCTGCGATCCATAGCATTTCCCACAGTTATGAAGTACACCTAATATTCAACCTCTGAACTTCTGAACTTCTGAACTTCTGAACTCCCGAACTCCTAACTCCTAAAACTAGAAGAGTTTGTACCTTACAAGTATGGGAACT
>JASJDW010000325.1 GCA_030064955.1 Crocosphaera sp. | reverse complement strand
TATACCAGCTATCAAGATTGTAATCTTTGGAAAGATTTAGGAAGCGATTTTGTCTTACAAGTTTACCGAGATTTTTTGTTGACTGGGGCAGATGATATTGACTTTTTATGGGAATGTTGGGAAGCGGTTCCAGAAACGTTAAACTATCTCAAAACATTTGACTTAGATAATGATGGCATTCCCGAAAATTCTGGCGCACCGGATCAAACATTTGATGACTGGGAATTACGGGGAATTAGTGCTTATTGTGGTGCTTTATGGATCGCTGCTTTAGAAGCTGCTATCAAGATAGGAAAAATATTATTAGAAACTCCTCCGCAAAATATCAATTTAGAACCCGAAAATTACCCCGAATCGATTGAAAAAGAACTGGATAAATATGATCAATGGTTACAACAATCTCGCGCTGTTTATCACTCCACGTTATGGAATGGAGAATACTATAAATTAGATAGTGAAAGCGGTTCAGATGTCGTAATGGCTGATCAATTATCTGGTCAATTTTATGCCCGGTTATTGGGTTTACCTGATGTAGTTGAACAGGAATATGCACTCTCAGCTTTAAAAAAGGTTTATGAAGCTTGTTTCTTAAAGTTTCAAAACGGAAAATATGGGGCTGCAAATGGCATGAAACCAGACGGTACACCGGAAGATCCTAACTCAACCCATCCCCAAGAAGTTTGGACAGGAATTAATTTCGGTTTGGCTGCATTTCTAATACAAATGGGGATGAAAGATGAAGCTTTAAAATTAACCGAAGCAGTGGTTAAACAAGTGTATGAAAATGGCTTACAGTTTCGTACCCCTGAAGCAATAACCGCAGTGGGAACCTATCGCGCTTGTCATTATTTAAGGGCGATGGCAATATGGGGTGTTTATTATCAGTTAAAATAAAATTATAAGGTGGGCATTGCCCACCCTACATGAACACTATAATTAAGGAAAATAACGATAAAATTCTCTTCGATGTAGAACACGCATCATTTCTACTTGATTGTCCTGTACTTCTATCCCGATACGATAATCACCAATGCGAATACGATAGCGATTATGATAACCCTTCATTGCTTTAATATTGCTTAAAACTTCCAAATTGTCAGCTAAGGGGATAGTTTCAAAAGCTAGTTCAAAGATTCGACTATATATCGGTTGTTTTTTCAACTTCTTTAAATCTTTCAAAAATAATTGGCGATACTCAACTTGCAAATTATTCCTCCAAATATTGTAATGCCGTTTTGCGGTCTAATAAAGGAGTGGCCATTGCTTCATCCATTGCTTGATTGAGACAATAATCTTCTAATCTATCCGATAACTCATCTAAGGCAATTTCCTCTTCAGGAAATATTTGTTTCCATACTTCGATTGGGATAACAACCCCCGTTGCTTTCCCATTTTCATCTTTTAGGTACTTAATTTCTAACATTTAATGCCTCCGACTACCATTAATTTAATTTTAACGCTTTGCTTGATGAAGAGTGATCGCTTATCACTTGGGATAGAAACTCAACATTAATATTAGATATAATCCGTAACACATTAACCTTTAATCTGAATTATAAACATTTTATAATTAATTGTGTCTATCTTCTTATTTTTAGTTTGAAATGATCTATCATAAAAATAGTGTCTAATTTATTCAATTATGGCAACCAATGATCTGCTAGAAGCGTTTAGGAAAACTTATCAAAATTTGCATCTTCTACCATTAATTACCCCTGAAGAATTAGCTAATTTTAAGGTTGAATATGGGGAAGTTATGGTAGCGGAACTAGAACAGGTTATTGAAGACTGTTCTGATACGAATAATAAGATTATTTTTGGTGGTCATCGAGGGTGTGGTAAATCAACTTTATTAGCTGATTTTGGTAGTCGTATTAGTGATCGCTATTTTGTGGTGTTTTTCTCCATTGCTGACATGATAGATAGGTCAGATATTAATCATATTAATATTTTGTTTGCTGTAGCAGTGCAAATGATGGATCGAGCAGAAAAAGAAAAAATTACCATAAAAGATTCTATTCGTAACAATTTTTATGAGTGGTTTGCCAGAAAAACAAGAACCAATATTGAGGAGTTCAAGAAAGAAGGTAATCTCGGTATTAATTTATTACAATGGATCAAATTAGCATTAAAAACTAATTCAACAGTTAGAGATGAGTTAAAAGAAGAATTTAAACGGAAAGTATCTGATCTAATTGATCGTATTAATGAGATAGCTAGTGTTATTCAAGATGCTACAGAGCAAGATATTTTAGTTATTATTGATGATCTAGATAAACTTGATTTACCTATTATTCGTACTATTTATTATGATCATGTTAAAGTATTGATGCAGCCTAGTTTTCGTATTATTTATACCGTTCCCATTGCAGCAATGCGAGAAATTAGTTTAAGACGAACCTTAGAAACTGAAACCAGTAATCAAGTCAAATTTATGCACGTTTCTAAGTTTTTTAAGCAAGGAGAAAATAGAAATCCTAATGCTGTTCCTAATCAAAAATAAGTTGATATTTTCAGAGAATTATTACTTAAGAGAATTGCTAGTGATTTAATTGAACCTAATAGTTTAAAGCAAATTATCTTAAAAAGTGGAGGTGTTTTACGGGAAGCAATTCGTATTATGAATCAATGTTGTACTGAATGTTTATTATTAGTTCGTATGGAACCAGAGAATAAAGACATTAAAATTAATCAGGAAGTTTTAGATCACGCTTTGAATAATTTACGAAATGATTTTACAGATCCTTTATCAAATTCTCATTATCAAATATTAACAACAATTTATAAAAATTTGAGTCCTGATAATAAAAATGATGAAGAAAGGCAAAAATTCCTTGATCTTTTGCATTTTCTCTATGTTTTAGAATACCGCAATGCTGATTCGTGGTACGATGTTCATCCTATTGTTATTGATTTATTGAACCGCAAAGGTTTCCTATTAGACTCATAAAGGTTAATAAAGTTATGCCATTAGAAACTCCTTTAAAACTAAGTGATGAAAATAATCTTAATTACCAAAAATTATTGAGTGTTATTGAAGCAAGTGAAAACACTTTAAGCTTATTAATTGCAGTTTGTGATGATAGAAGGTTACGAGATAAAATTATAGAAGCTTACGAAAAAGAATTATCACCTAATATTGCCAGTTATCACAGTCGTCTTGATCAAAATGAACCCAGTTTAAGAGCAGCTATTTATAAAATTGTTCACTCAGAAGACTTTCATAAGAATCAAAAAAATATACTGTTAACTATTACAGGTGCAGAAGATTTATTATTTATTCGTAATAACGGTGAAAAATCCCAACAAGATAAATTTTTTGGTTATTTACAGTGGACAAGGGAAGGGTTAAGAGAATTTCCTTATCCCATTGTTTTATGGGTGACAAATCAAATTTTAGTTAATTTAAGTCGAAAAGCACCAGATTTTTGGAGTTGGCGAAAAGGGGTATTTCATTTTACTCCTGAACCTTCTTTAATTCCTGTTTCACCACCTGATAATAGAGTTGTTTCTTATGATCATTTAAGAGAAGACTATTCAGACTCTTTATCTTTAGAAGATTTAGAAGAACTCATTGCTAATACTGAGAAGAAAAGAGGCAAAAATGATCCTAATTTAGTTACGCTTTATAATAATTTAGGAAAGACTTATTTTAACCGTATCAGAAGCGGTGAATCAGTTAATTTTCCTGATGAAAAAGAAAAAGCATTACATTGTTATTATCAAGCATTAGATATTTCTAGAGAAATTGGGGATAGGCAAGGAGAAGGGAATTCTGTGCAAAATTTAGGTTTTTTATATAACTATTTGGCACAATATAAGCAAGCGATAGAATACTTGCAAGAGTCTTTAGCTATCAAAAGAGAAGTCGGCGATCACAAAGGTGAAGCTTGTTCCTATACAGGTTTAGGGAATGTTCACAATTCCCTGGGACAATATAAACAAGCGATAGAATACCATCAAAAGTCCTTGGCTATCACGGCAAAAATAGGCGATCGCTATGGTCAAGCATCTTCCTATAATAATATAGGGAATGTTCACAATTCCCTGGGAGAATATGAACAAGCAAAACAATACTATCAAAAGTCATTAACTATTTTTATAGAAATAGCTGATCTCGCTAAGGGACAGATCTGCAAAGAAATCCGTCAAGGTGAAGCTTATTCCTATAATAATATAGGGAATGCTTGCCGTTCCCTGGGACAATATGAACAAGCAATAGAATACCATCAACAGTCTTTAACTATCACAAGAGAAATAGGCGATCGTAAGGGTGAAGCTAATTCCTATAATAATATAGGGAATGCTTACCGTTCCCTGGGACAATATGAACAAGCTATAGAACACTATCAACAGTCTTTAGCTATCACTAGAGAAATTGCTGATAGACGTGGTGAAGCGTATTCCTATATAAATTTGGGGGATGCTTACTGTTCCCTGGGACAATATCAACAAGCGATAAAATACTATCAACAGTCTTTAGCTATTACTAGAGAAATCGGCGATCGCTACGGAGAAGCTAATACTTGGCTTAATTTAGGGTTATCCTTTCAAAATATCCAACGCAATAATGAGGCAATCAAAGCCTTTCAAAATGCCCATCAATTGTATCAAGATATGGGACTCAATCAGATGGTAGAACATTGCGACAATGAAATTAATAAATTAGTTTCTAGAGATTAATGATCAAACTCTGTTGACGGATAACGTTATACGTCACGATGTTAATCCCAATGTTGCACCCTCAGATAACAATCTTTGTTTGTTCATAGAAATAGGAATTTCTTGCTGTTTCTCCTGATAATCTTCTTTAACCATTTCCCAAGTAACTTTTAACTCTTCTAACGCTTCTTGAGGACTGTCCCCAAACGCAGAAATATTCGGCAACTCTTGAAAATGCGCTAACCAGTCTCCTTGTTCATCAACATATAAATTAATAACAAAACCATCAAAATTGTAATTTTCTAGAGACATTCTTCTTCCTCCTGATACTTGATAAACTGTTGATTCAATTTTCAATTTCTACACTCTTACCTCAATTAGAAGACCGTAGGGTGGGCAAATCGGAAACTTATTTAACACAATAATAATGTTTTAAAAGTTTGCCCACCTGACCTTTGTATAATCATAAGTAGATAAGTAAGAAAAGAGAAATAAACGAACAATGTGGGCAATGCCCACCCTACAAATATCGTCTTAATTCTCAATTTGCATAGTCTTTCCTGAAATAGCAGATTGAGAAGCAGCTTCCCCAACTTTTAGGGCGTAAACACTTGATTCTGGGTCAATATAAAGGGGTTTATCCTCAAATAAATGCTCTAAAACTATCCTTGTATCCAACGCAAATAAACCTCGACGACTTTCTAATTCTATGGGTTGAGTTCCCTCTGAAGTAATTAATTTTCCTTCTATTCCTTCAAAAATAATTTTCCCCTTTTCTCCATGTATTTCAAAGGTGCGATCGCTTTCGATAAAGATATCCCCTTTACCATAAATTAAGTCCACAATCAAGTCATTTTTAAACAATAGTTGAGCATCACATAAACAACCATGATAATAATCTTTTTCTTCTCTATCCCAATACTTTAAATGACAATTTACACTCTTAATTTCACCAAATAAGTGGGTAAAACGGTGAATCCTTGGTAACGCTGCTTGAAAAGGAAAGCCAAATAATTGCTTATGAAAAGTCCATCTTATCGGCGCAGGATTTTTTACGTCAATCGTTGTATAACGTCCATAAAATACCTTACCAATTTCTGGCAAATATTTCTGAACTGCGCGGTGCATTCCCCCTAAAATTTCGATATGTTCGATGTGCAATAATTTTTCTTTTTTTCTAGCTAATTCTAATAACTCAACTGCTTCAGTATAGTCCAAAGATAAAGGATACTCGATGATGACATTTTTATTATTTTCCAAAGCAAGTTTAGTGATTTTTCCATGCAGTTGATTCACATTACAAATCACCACTAAGTCTAAAGTTTCATCTCTTACTAAATCTTCCCAGTTATCGTAAGAAGCAACATTATAAGATTGACAAAACTCAACCATATTTTCAGTAGTATAGCCTGTCACAAAACAAAGCTGCGCACCGCGAAGCGGATCTCTTCGAGATCGCTCATCTTCAATAAATGTTTCGGCCCGTCGTTTCGCTGCGTACCCAGTACCAACAATACCAACTTTAATGGGATGAGAAAGTTGAGAAGTAAGAGACATCCTTACCCTACCTATAAATATCCAAAACCCTATTATCCCACTTTCTGGAGACTGTCCGTTCGATCCCACAGACTAATTATCTAGTTAAGTCATCAATAACTATCATAAATATAATTAATACTAATAAGTAAGAAGAATCACCCCAAAAATCTGAGCAAGAGATTTCCTGTTAACCATTATTTATCCTAGGTTATAGACAATATAACCTTAACAAGATTATCTAGGGCTTCATTGCTATCAATGTATAAGTAAAACTTATTTTAAGTTTATTTAAGAATCTCATTACTAATGCCTCATTTACTATGGGTCTTTTTCCCTTAGTATCAAAAATGAGCTTATAGTTGAGGCTTATTTATGTAAGCTTCACTCTCAAAACCATTTCATTATTTAAAACGAGGACCTATTCATGGCAACTTACAAGGTTACTTTAAAGATCAAAGATCCCGACAAAGGAGAATCAACTCAAACTATCGAAGTACCCGATGATGAGTACATTCTTGATGTAGCTGAAGAGCAAGGTATTGATTTACCCTATTCTTGTCGTGCGGGTGCTTGTTCTACCTGTGCTGGTAAAGTCGCCAGTGGTAGTGTTGATCAAAGCGATCAATCTTTCTTAGATGACGATCAAATGGAAGCAGGATTTGTTTTAACTTGTGTTGCTTATCCTACCTCTGACTGCACCATCGAAACTCACCAAGAAGAAGCATTGTACTAAATCTTTTGATTAAGAAGCTTCAGCAAAGTATTCATAACAATGCTGAGCAATGCTCTTTACTAAAATCAACCCATTTATTTCATTTGAGGTGAAGACACAATCATGGCAACTTACAAAGTTACATTAAAGAACGCAGCAGAAGGAATTGACGTAACTCTCGATGTACCTGATGATGAATACATCCTTGATGTAGCTGAAGAACAAGGTCTTGACTTACCTTATTCTTGTCGTGCGGGTGCTTGTTCTACCTGTGCTGGTAAAGTC
>JASJDW010000324.1 GCA_030064955.1 Crocosphaera sp. | reverse complement strand
AATTACCCCTAGCACAATGAAATCATCAAAATCTTTTCTCTTCTTTATGGATCTAGCCCGTCAAGGTGCGTTGGTTGAAGGACGTTTAATTGCCTATGACAACGTAAAGTGCAAAGTCGATCAGCAATATATTGCGACCTCTGGATGTCAAAATAATCAACGATGGGATTCTCAGGACGATAGAGGACGCGGGCCTATTCCGAGATGTGATCAGGTTAACTTGTCTCATTACACGGTGCAAACCACCCCGATCTATTTACCCCAGCGAGGCATTGAAAGTAACTTTTTTAAGATTGATCCGCACCTGGTTAATATTTGGGGCAAAACTCGTGGGGATTTCGGCATTCACTTTGATGCCAATGTCCCTGGCAGTGCTGGCTGTGTGGTAATTAGGAATAAGCCAGCGTGGGAAGCTTTCCAGGAAATGATGAAGCACTACAACAAGGCTGGTTTAAAGTCAGTTTTGTTGATTGTAGAGTATCAACTTTGACAACTTGGCTTGAGGAGTATCCTTTAACATGGTATAACATTGTCTCAGTTTAGCTAATAAAAGCCATTTAATAAAAATGATTAGATATGGATTATCTTGGTTTATTATAGGTGCTGGTGTCGTTTTTTCTTTGTATTTACTAGGACAAGTTCCTGAAGGGGTTTATTTTAGTGGGGATGGTGGACTAAAAGCTTTATTAGCGCAACAATTAAGTGAGGGAAGTTTACGCATCGATTTAATTACCCCTGATTTTGAGTGGGTTCGCCAACTGTGGAAGGATGGGTTATACCCCTATGAAGAACCCTTTGTTTACTATTTGAATGATCGTTATTATATTACTTTTCCTTATCCTTTTTCTTTAATTACAGCCCCTTTTTATACTTTTTTGGGTGAACGGGGTTTATATGTGGTTCCTCTCGTTTCTACTTGGTTAATTTGGATTAGTTTTAATGTTTATTGTCGTTATCTAAAATTAAGTCAGTTTCACCAATGTTTTTCTGTATTTATGTTGATTTTTGCATCTAATTTAACGTTATACAGTGGAATGTATTGGGAACATACGTTAGCAGTTATCTTTTGTTTGACTGGTATGATAATTTTACTCATTCCAAGAGAGTCTGTAACCGTAAAAGAAGCAATTTTGGGTGGTTTTTTTGTTGGCTTATCTGCTTGGATACGTTCAGAATTTTTAGCCATGATTGCGACTTTAACATTTTTGGTTGGAGTGATGATGATTTTACGATTGTTGTCTGATTTTCAATCACAAAATGAATTAAATTTGTCCCAAAAACTTAAATTAGATAAACTTTTATATTTAGGGGATAAGGGATGGATTTTTATAATTACTATGTATGGTACTGTTGGCTTATTTTTTATTACTAATAAACTAATTTATGGTCATTTTTTAGGAATTCATGCCTTACAAATTGTTGAAGAATTTTCCTTAGCAAGACGTTTGACTGAAGCTTGGGAGAGTTTTCTAGAAATCATTGTTACGTTTTTTGAATATTTCCCTGTTGCTTGTTTCTCTTTACTTTATTTATTATTATTTCTTGTTACAAAAAGCTGGCAAGAAAAAACAGCGAGAATTATTTTAATTGCTTTAATTGTCTTTTCTTTAATCACCAGTGTGTACTGGGTTAATACTCATGGGTTAGCAGAAATCAAACTTTTTGTAAAAATTTATGGCATTTTGGTTATATTATCAGCCATTTGGTTGTTTCTATGTAGAAAAGAAGGAATCAATGTTAACCAAAAAATGGCCTTAGTTTATGTTATTAGTTTATTGTTTACTGCGGGAGTTGCTTTATTAGTAGATTCGGGTTCCGATGAAATTGCGGTAGGGGGAAAACAATGGGGACAGCGATATCTATTAATTTTGCTTCCTTTTTTCTCAATTATGGTTGTTCAGCAATTGCAAGTTTTTCTAGATAATTCAAAATCTATCATTAAATATTATACAATTTTATTATTTTCCATATTTTTGATAACTGGATTATATAAGAATATTTATTTAGGGACTATATTTTTCCAGAAAACCCATCAAGGGGTTTCTCCTGCTATAGAATTTTTAAGTAATGATTCTCGTCAAGTTGTGGTAGTTTCTCATCAATACGCAGCACAAATATTAGAGTCTCCTTTGAGAAAGGATAAACTATTTTTCCGTGTTGATCAACCCAAAAATTTAATTAAGTTAAGTCAAACATTAATCGAAAATGATAAGTCGGATTTTATATACGTTTGTTATCCTTTTCGCAAGTGTGAAATTCCTGATTCTCCTTCTCAAACATTCACCTTAGCTGATCAAACTAACCCAGTTTTTCAGGTTCAATTTAACCCTTTAGGTGAAAAAGGAAAATACGATATGTATGAAGGAAAAGTAATAAATCTAAATCAAGTTAACTAAAACAAAATTAATGGCTTAATTCGACATTAATCAAATAAGCTGATACAATTTAGAAGTGAAACCAACTTTTTTCTTATTAAACTTATATATCATGATTCAACAGACCAATGCTCAAGCTATGATCGAGGAAATTACCTATAATGGCCAAGTATTAGCGATTATTCTTCCCTCTGAATTTCGTCAACCAGGAATCCATTTTTTTACCCCTGATAGTTATTCTCAGCAACTTGCGTATATGAAACATCCAGAAGGAAAAATTATTAAACCTCACATTCATAAACAAGTTCGTCGGGAAGTTTTTTATACCCAAGAAGTCTTATTAATTAAAAGAGGAAAATTACGGGTTGATTTTTATAACGATGATCAAGGTTATTTAGAAAGTCGTATTTTAAAGGCAGGGGATGTTATCCTGTTAATTAAAGGCGGTCATGGATTTGAAGTCTTAGAAGAATTAGAGATGATTGAAGTCAAACAAGGTCCTTATGTTGGGGATAATGATAAAGTTCGTTTTTCAGGGATTGATGGAAGTCAAGCTGATGTAAAATGAAAACTGAAATTAGTTTAATAACGATTTATCTTTAAAATGTAATTATTATGGCAGACTTTATCCCTGTTAACGAACCCTTACTGGATGGTAATGAGAAACAATATTTAAACGAATGTATTGACACAGGTTGGATTTCTTCAGAAGGTCCTTTTGTCAAAAAATTTGAAGAAAAATTTGCTCAAACCGTCGGGAGAAAACACGCAATTACTGTCTGTAATGGATCAGTTGCTTTGGATGCTGCGGTAGTTGCTTTAGATATCCAAGCAGGGGATGAGGTTATTTTACCTACTTTTACCATCATATCCTGTGGTGCAGCTATTGTCAGGGCGGGAGGAATTCCTGTAGTGGTAGACTGTGATCCTATCACCTGGAATATGGATGTTAGTCAAATAGAAGCCAAAATTACCCCGAAAACAAAAGCTATCATGGTAGTACATATTTATGGACTACCAGTAGACATGAACACCGTGTTAGAAATTGCTGATAAATATGGCTTAAAAATTATCGAAGACGCAGCAGAAATGCACGGACAAACCTATCGGGGAAAACCTTGTGGTAGTTTTGGGGATATTAGTACCTTTAGCTTCTATCCTAATAAGCACGTTACTACAGGGGAAGGGGGAATGATTGTCACTGATGATGATAGTTTAGCCGAAAAATGTCGTTCCTTACGAAACCTTTGTTTTCAACCCCAAAGACGCTTTATTCATGAAGAGTTAGGGTGGAATTTGCGCTTTACAAACTTACAAGCTGCGGTTGGGTTAGCACAATTAGAAAGATTACCAGAATTTGTACAACGAAAGCGCAAAATGGGGTCTATTTATACCGAACTTTTATCAGAGGTTTCACAGTTAGAATTACCTTTAGTTAAAACGGATTATGCAGAGAATATTTATTGGGTTTATGGAATGATTATAAAAGATGAAGTTCCTTTTGATGCAGCAGAAGCAATGCAGCGGTTACGGGAGAAAAAAGTAGGAACTCGTCCCTTTTTCTGGGGAATGCACGAACAACCAGTCTTCCATAAAATGGGATTATTAAAAGACGTTTCTTGTCCCGTAGCAGAAAGATTATCCCGTCGTGGGTTTTACGTTCCCAGTGGGTTAGCGTTAACAGAAGAGCAAATGAAACAAGTTGTCATCGCTGTTAAAGAAGTGTTTAGTTGAAAAAGGCAGCAGTGGAAAGGTTCCGAGGCAGGAGGTTGAGCTAAAATATAAGAAAAAGTAGGGAATCATGAGATTAACGCCAAAAATTGCCCACAGCAGAATCTCTTCTGTAACACTCCTTATCTAACTGGGGTATTCCCATGAATCAGAAAACCAATCCTCTATCCCCTCATCTCGTTAGTTTTAACGACCCAGAAGGAACTCTAAAAGTGGTTAAACAAGCGGTTTTAGAGTTGTGGGAGGTCATAAATGCTTTGACCAGTTTACGCCCTCCTAAACGAGAGCGATTCCGTGTGACCATTTTTGGCAGTGCTAGAATTCAGTCAGATTCTCCTATTTACCAGGATGTGAAATGGTTAGCCACGGAACTAACCCAAATGCAATGTGATATTGTCACAGGAGGAGGGCCCGGCTTAATGACAGCAGCTAATGAGGGCAGTGTGGCCGCCGATCCCCAAGATCAAACTCGTTCTATTGGCATCCGTATTGACCTAGAAGCTGAACAAGAAACGAATCCTTTTGTCGAAGAAGTATTTTCTCATCGCACCTTTTTTTCTCGACTGCATCAATTTGTCTTAATTTCTAATGCTTTTATTATCATGCCAGGGGGCATTGGGACAACCTTAGAAGCTTTCATGGTGTGGCAATTATTACAAGTGCGTCATCTTGACCCCATCCCCTTAATTATGGTAGGGCCTATGTGGCGGGATTTAGTCACCTGGGCAACTCAATACATGATTCAAGGGAAAACACTACTTGCTGACCCCAGTGATCTCACAATTCCCTACTGTGTTGATACTGTACTTGAAGCCATAGAAATTATTGAAAAAGCACAACAACAATGGTTAATCGATGAGTAAGAAATTGGGGTCACAAATGGATTAAATCAAGTTGGATAGCTTATTATCTATCCTCAATGAAAATGAAAAAGACCTATGTTCTCGATACTAACGTTTTACTTCATGATCCTACGGCTTTGTTTCAGTTTGAAGATAATGAGGTGGTACTACCCATCACCATTATTGAAGAACTCGATCGCTTCAAAAAACAGCCTGAAGTCACAGGACGCAATGCCAGACAGACCTCCCGAACGCTTGATCAACTGCGCTTACAAGGAAGGTTAACCGAAGGAATAGCCCTAGAAAATGGTGGCAGTTTACGGGTAGCTTTATGCTCTGCCCAAACCCTCGAACAACTGCCCCCAGAATTAGAAGGAGACTCAGGGGATAATGCTATTTTAGCGGTAGCATCAGAATTCAAGAAACAATGTCAATGTCCCGTTATCTTAGTCAGTAAAGACACGAATCTCCGCATTAAAGCGGATGCTCTCGGACTATTAGCCCAGGACTATCAAACAGACAAAATTCAAGCCGATGAACTTTATACAGGGTACAGCGAACTGATTGTCGAGTCTTCTACCATTGAGCAATTTTTCTCAGAAAAACAGATCGTATTAGAAACCGAGTTACTTGCCAATCAGTTAGTCACCCTCATTGATGCGGTTAATCCTCATCATACAGCTTTAGGTCGGGTGGCTGATAGTCGAAAACAACTGTTACCTCTGTTTACTATACCGTCGTCAGGCATTGCTCGTATTCGACCTCGTAATCGAGAACAGCAATTTGCCTTAGACTTGTTGTTAGAAGAGTCTATCCCTCTAGTAACGTTAATTGGAAAAGCCGGAACAGGGAAAACACTTCTAGCTATTGCCGCCGGAATTCATCAAGTGGCTGATGAAAAGCGTTATAATCGCCTTTTAATTTCTCGTCCCGTTATCCCGATGGGACGTGATTTAGGTTATTTACCAGGGGAGGTCACTGAAAAATTGACTCCTTGGATGCAACCCATTTATGATAACTTCGACCTCATTTTAGGGACACAAAATCCCTCGAAGAAACCGGCCCATTGGCGACGAGGCCATGAAGAATTATTAGAAATGGGACTCTTACAAATTGAACCTTTAACTTACATTCGAGGACGTACCATTCCAAAACAATTTTTGATTGTGGATGAAGCACAAAACTTGACTCCCCATGAAGTGAAAACCATCTTAACCCGTGCTGGAGTTGGGACTAAAATTGTCTTAACTGGAGATATCGAACAAATTGATAATCCTTATGTCGATGGGGCGAGTAACGGACTCACTTATGTCGTAGAACGCTTTAAAAATGATGTCCTTGCTGGCCATGTTACTCTGCTTAAAGGGGAACGTTCTTCCCTGGCAGAACAAGCTGCTGTTCTTCTTTAAAGGTCTTCTTTTAAACCAAAAAAAGGATATAAAATACCAGCAGCAATGGGAATCCCTAACACATTATAAATGAAGGCAAAAAAGAGATTTTGATATCTGCATTTTTATGAGAAGATTTATGGTGTAGGAAAGTTTTCAGGGTGTTTGCCTTGTTCCACTTTTTTCTATAACCTAACATCCCTTATGGTCTAGAGAGTCAAGCATCATTACCCCCAAATCTAAAGCATTCCTAAAAAATTAAGGGGGTTACTGAAGTCTTACCTATAATTGCGACCAAATACCTTTTTTTTGAACAATGAAAATAGTAAATAAATTAGAGATTATCACTGTTGTTACTCTTTTATCCTTAGCATTTGGCAATCAATCAGCATTTACTAAAAATAATGACATAAATCAGCTTGAAAACGTCAAAAATCAAGAAGTAAAAACAGTAGTCAAGAAACCAGAAACCAGTAAGACGTTACTCATTTCTTCTCATAAACTGATGAGTGTTAACAATTCGTTAATATCTCTACCTGTTCCTGAACCTTTAGGGATATTATGTATTCTAGGAATGGCAGGAATTAGTAGTTTTCTGAAGTTAAAAATAGCTAAAATTAAATACAAAAAGCAATCAAAGGAAAATATAGAACAAACAACTTTTACAGAAAAATCAACCCAACTGTTGAACCGTTAAACAGGGTGTCACTATTATTGTCCCAGGATAATATAGCACCTACTAAAAACCTATTAATATCTAACAATGTGTTATCAGACTAACAGTTTTGGGGCATCGGTGACTCCCCGTGGATTTTACTGTTTGAAAAAACTACTGGTTTTGAAGCAGATTTAACTTTCCTTTCCTG
>JASJDW010000323.1 GCA_030064955.1 Crocosphaera sp. | reverse complement strand
AGGGTGGGCAAGGTTTCCAAGGATGAAGTTAGTTTAGATAAGTCTTTAACTTGCCCACCCTACAAAATTCGTTGTTATTATTTCTTTAGGAACAGTCTCTAAGGAGTCAGGAGTCAGGAGAATAAAACTTAAGCTATTTTAAGAAATTAAGACTTTAAATCTATGTAAAACCTCAAACAAAAAAAAATAGAGGCTTAATATTATTCAGCCCCTACAAACTATTCTTTATTTAACCCAAGAGTTATTAATCAATTTCAGGCGCAATAAATACTGTTGAAGCTAACTCTTCAGTAATATTATTGTGACGAGACATTTCTTGCTGTTGAGCAATAGTAGGTAAAGCAGAACGTGCTTTAGAAGCTACTTCTACTGTCTTAACATCATAAGTAGTTGTAGCTAACTTAGGATATAAACCAATACCAATGATAGGTAATAACAAACAAGCAGTAATGAAAACTTCACGGGGTTTAGCATCTAAACTAAATTTCGGTAACTTTAACCCTTCGTTTTTCTGTCCGTAAAAGACAACTCTTAACATAGATAAGAGGTAAATGGGGGTTAAAATTAAGCCCACCGCAGTTAAAAAGATAACCACTGTCTTAAAGGTGGAACTGTAAACATCACTATTAGCTACACCCAAGAATACCGTTAATTCTGCCACAAAGCCACTCATTCCAGGTAAAGCTAAAGAAGCCATGGATGCTGCGGTGAATAAAGCAAAGGTTTTAGGCATTTTCTGCGCTAAACCGCCCATTTCATCCATCATTAAGGTATGAGTCCTTTCGTAAGTGCTACCACAGAGGAAGAATAACGCTGCCGCAATTAAACCGTGGGATACCATTTGTAAGACAGCCCCATTCATTCCTAACTCAGTAAAGGAGGAAATTCCGATGAGAACAAACCCCATGTGAGAGATAGAAGAAGAAGCTAGACGACGCTTGAGGTTGGTTTGACCAAAGGCGGTAAACGCCCCATACACAACGTTAACGACTCCTAAAATTAATAGTAGAGGAGCAAACTTAATATGAGCATCGGGCAACATTTCAATGTTGAAGCGAATTAACCCATAACCACCCATTTTCAGTAAAACGCCCGCTAAAATCATGGAAACTGGAGCAGAAGCTTGGCTGTGGGCATCTGGTAGCCAAGTATGTAAAGGAAAAATGGGAAGTTTTACGCCAAAAGCAATTAAAAATCCAGCATAAGCCAGCATTTCTAACGCTAAAGGAAACTCTTTCATGCCTAACTGGGCGATATCGAAGGTAACTGTGTCACCGTAGAAAGCCATACCCAGGGCTGCTACTAAGATAAAGATGGATGCTAGGGCTGTATATAATATAAATTTTGTGGCTGCATAAAGACGCTTGTTGCCACCCCAAATAGAAATTAATATATAAACGGGGACTAACTCTAGTTCCCACATGAAGAAGAACAATAGTAAGTCTTTTGCGGCAAATACGCCCATTTGTGCGCTATAAAGCACCAACATCAGGAAGTAAAATAAACGAGGCTTTTTCTCCACATTCCAAGAAGCGAGTAACGCTAATGTGGTAATCAGTCCCGATAAGACAACTAAAGGCATGGACAACCCATCAATGCCCACAGACCAGTTTAATCCAAGTTGAGGAATCCAAGTATAACTTTCTTCAAGTTGAAAATGGCTGTTATTAAAGTTGTATTCGTTGGAAACGGCGAATATTGTTAAAGCAAAGTTGAATAAACCCACCCCTAAAGCATACCAACGCACTGTCTTTCCTTCTTTGTCGGGGATTAAAGGAATGGCAAAGGCGGCTAATAAAGGAACGAGGATGATAGCTGTAAGCCAGGGAATTTCGGTAATAACCATAAGCTAGGAATAAATACTCAGGTTGACTTACTGCTATTATATAAACTTTTGTAACAATTTGAAAAGAGATATTACAAAAAATTTTTCTGGGCTTACTATTTACTTTAGTCTATTATATCTTTATTTTTCATTTAAAAAAAACAATGTATAGCTTAACACCTTTCTAACCAAGTAAACGCACCTGATGAAAAATTAGCCCCCACACCCCACACCCCAAAACCCTCGGTAAAAGGTGTTAAACATGGTAACTTGTTCTAGGAGACAAATTTACTATCTAAGCATCGGAGAGTTAAATCTTGGGCGTTGAATTAAGAAGTTACGTTTATCTAGATCGTTTACAATCTCAACACGCAGCCTACATTGGAACCGTTGCATTAGGGTTTTTACCCTTACCAGGGGATGCTTCTTTATGGATTGAAATTTCTCCAGGAATAGAAATTAATCGTATTACAGATGTTGCGTTGAAATCTGCTGTGGTTCGTCCTGGGGTACAGTTTGTAGAGCGACTGTACGGCCTTCTAGAAATTCATTCAACTAACCAAGGGGAAACCAAAGCAGCAGGACAAGCTATCTTAGCAGCATTAGGAGTTAAACAGAGAGATTGTCTTAAACCTAGGGTGGTTTCGAGTCAAATTATTCGTAATATTGATGCTTATCAAGCACAGTTAATTAATCGTAACCGACGAGGACAAATGTTACTCGCTGGACAAACTTTATATGTCCTTGAAGTGCAACCAGCAGCCTATGCAGCGTTAGCAGCTAATGAAGCAGAAAAAGCAGCTTTAATCAACATTTTACAAGTTTCGGCCATCGGCAGTTTTGGACGTTTATATCTAGGGGGAGAGGAACGAGATATTATTGCAGGTTCTCAAGCGATTTTAGCCTCCTTAGAAAGTGTTCCAGGACGAGAACACGGTCAAGGGGTTAATGAGTGAGGGGTGTGGGGTGTAGGGTGTAGGGTTTGGGGTGTAGGGAGCAGGGAGTGGGGAGCAGGGGAGATTATTTTAAAGTATTTTAGAGCCAATAAAGGTTTAAAGGGCTATAGATCTCTAAAAATATGAATTATACTCACTAATTTTTTTTATCCTATTTTCTTTATCAACATCATAAAATGCAAATGGGTTACGTCAAATTTACCTAATAAATTAAGCAAAAATTGCCATAAAAAAAGTTTACAGTAAGGGTTGAAACTCCTTACTGTAAAAAAATAGGAAATAGTCATGTTCCCAAGTTGGGGTTGTTGTCAAAATTAGGGAAAAGCAACAGCCTGTAATTCAGCATTAACAATAGAAACATATTCTTGGTTGGCTAGTGCATTGTTGCTAAGGCTTCCTTTAGCAATGGCACTTCTGATTAAGGTTTCTGCGTCAATTTTGTCTGCTGCAATAGCATGAATAAAAGCAGCATGACTAGGTACACCTAAGTCAGAAAAATAGCCTTGATAGGCAAGTCCCACTAAATTTGTTGCTAATAAAGTCTGGGTTGTTGGACTATTATAATTGATAACAGTGGCGACTTCTTCAGAAGCAATAACAGGTGTGGCAATAGTTGCTAATAAAGCAGAGGATAAACCACCAAGGATGAGATATTTCATAGTTAAATTAACGGTTCACTGCTCACACCTTTCCTGAACTTTTTCCTGAACTTTTTCCTGAACTTTCCTGAATAAACCTGTATTTTTTCTGCTAGAGATTCAAGAGATATTAGGACTGTAAGCAACTGAAACCGCTTACAGACAACAAAAACCCAGTTTATTCAACAGGAGAAAAAACTATGACATCCGTCGTCGTAATACCCACATATAGAACAGTAAACACATTCAATACTGACTTAGTGCAGCTTAATGGTCAAGATAATTACAAAGAGGTAAAAGAAACGACTGAAAGTAGTGTAATAACAAGTCAGTCTTTACGCTATGGAACGTTATGGCGTTCAATTACATATTATACATATAACGACTACGATCAAAATATCAATGGTGGGGGTGGAAATGACACTCTGGTAGGAGCTTACACCGATGACACTCTTAATGGTGGAGCCGATAATGATCTAATTTTTGGTTATGAAGGACTTGATTATCTCATTGGCGGAACTGGAGCAGATATCCTCATTGGTGGAGCCGATAACGATACCATCGAGGGGGGAGACGGCTACGATACAGCAAAAGTGAGTGGAAACACTAACTTTACCATCACTGATTCCACCATAACAGGAGAAGGTACCGACAGTATTTCTGAGATCGAAGCAGTAGAAGTAGTGGCAGGGAATAGCAATAATACTCTCGATGGAAGCAGTTTTACAGGGGACTTGATCTTGACAGGAGGTCAGGGGAACGACGTATTAAAGGGTTCGACTGGGTCGACTACAGCAGTTTTTGCGGGAGAATACACTGATTTTGTTTACACCCCCTCCTTTGATAGTTCTTTTACCGTCCGAGATAATAACAGCAGTGATGGAAACGAAGGGACTGACACTTTAACCGATGTAGATCGATTGGTGTTTATTTCTGACGATGTTGCAGGTAAGCGAGCAGTGACCCACGATTTAGCATCTGACTCTTATTCCGTAACTATCAATGCGGTCTCAGGGGTGGGTAGCAGCACATATCAGGTTTCCAGTGAAGACATTGGACCGACTCAGTACATTCTAGGAGTAGAAGGAACAGTCGGGTCAATTCTGAACTTCGATAGTGAAAAACTGGCTGATTGGATTAACGGAATTTCCCTACCAGACCAGAGTATCGAAGACCAAAGGTTAACAGCCAATCTAATTATGACCGGTGCTGGGGGAGTGCTTGGAGAGATTCCCTTTGCTGGAGGTGTCCTCTCAACATACACCGCAATGGCACAAGAAAGGGTGAATTATGAATACGATTTAGCTCAGGTCAATGCTCAAATTGAGGCTGCTGAAGCCTTAGTAAAGGCAGACGATACAACAGATTGGGGAACAATAATTGAACAAGATAGAGAATTAATATTTATTGACGATTTTCAAGTGGGAGTAGATACGATTATTCTTCCCACCGCCGAAATATTGTATTTTGTCGATGGGACTCTCTCATATAACGGGAATACCTATAGTGGAACCTATATTAAAACTGAAGAGGGTAATAGTAGTGACGACTCCGCATTTGCTTTCATCCGAGATAACGAAAATTTTTCGACAACAGATGATGGATATACATTTGGAGAACTATTACAAGACCTGCGGGAAGAGAATAGTTATACCCTTTCTACGTTCAACCAAAACATTATTACCGCAGAGGCTGACGGTTCTAATGTGGTAACACAGAGAGGTACTTATGCTGGAGATGTCATACAGGGGTCTGAGTATACAGGAAATATTCCGAACCCTAACGGACGTTTCTCTCTAGTGGGTCTTTCTGGAGACGATTTGATCCAAGGCGCAAGCGAAGATGATGATTTGTATGGAGGCTTTAACACTAACAATACTAATAGTGTTTTAACCTATGAAAATGATGGAAATGATATTTTGCAAGGAAATGGAGGAAATGATACTCTCGATGGTGGTTCGGGAAACGATATTCTTGATGGGGGAACGGGTACAGATAGCCTCATTGGGGGAACTGGTGCAGATACCTTTGCTTTTATCTCTGGTGATGTTTCCACTGACATTATTGATGATTTTAGTGTTACAGAAGGAGATAGTATTCAAGTTGATGTTCAAGCTTATTATGATGCTTTCAATGATGTTAGCTTTGACTATACCTACTCAGGAACCGACTTAACCCTAACGTTTTCTGGTCAAGACATTGCGACCCTCGTAGATATCGCCAGTGCTGATGTGGCCAGTGTCTTTAAACAAATTGAATTGACAGGGACAAGCGACACTACAGCCACCACTGCTTCTGATATTTTCCTGGGAGATAGTGCTAACAATAACTTTTCCACTTCCTTTGGTGATGATTATCTCTATGGAGGAGATGGGAATGATACTCTTAATGGTGGTTGGAACAATGACGTTGTTTTCGGTGGAGATGGAAATGATCGGCTAATTGGTCGCGGAAATAACGATATTCTCATTGGTGGTTATGGTTCTGATACCTTTTCTTTTGAATATTATGCAACACAATCTGGCACTGATCGTATTCTTGATTTTACTGCAGCTGAAGGCGATAAGATTGAGATCGATGCTGCCGCTTTCTACGAACATTTTGGAGCTTGGGAAGTTAGTTCGGACTCTTCAGCTTTCGACGGCGACACTAACTCCCTGACCCTCTCGATTTTCGACCAAGATATTGTCACTCTCGAGCAGATTTTTACGACTACTGATGCCCAACAAGCCCTCCAACAAATTGAGTACGTCGGCGATCTCAATGGTGGCGCTAGTGCTGACATTTTAACCGGCAGTAGCGGGAATCAGGTCATTTTGGGCAATGGTGGTGACGATACCCTCAATGGGGGTTCTGGTGGTGACGTTCTAGATGGTGGCAGTGGTAAAGACCTCTTAATCGCTAGTGATTATTCGAGCAGCCCGAGCGAACTCGATTATCTAGCTGGCGGACAAGACGCTGACATTTTCCGCATTAAGCTCGAATCTTATAATGTTGGCAATGACATTAGAGTCGATAACGCGATTATCACCGACTTCAATGCGGCTGAAGGCGACATCCTTCAATTCGATACTCACCAATCTTCCATGAACCATAGCTGGGTGTATCAGTTCAATAGCTCAACTGGTGAAATTATGAGCGGTCGCAACAGTATTGTTACTTTAAGCGGCGTTACTGACTTCAATATCAATACGATCCAATTTGTATGAACTACCCCAACTTTTGAGAAGTTGGGGTTTCTTTAGACCCCAAACTGTTCTTATTTTGTTGAGATTTTTGTCGCTTCATTTCCCCAAGTTGCTTCATAGATCCAGTATGTTTACGAGTCTGAGAAGTAGAGCTTATGAGATCCACGATTTCGAGGTGAGTTCCTAACCCCGGTTGCGCCTTTGTAGCAACATTATACATGACCATCACACTGGATTTATCTCGTCCATTTTCAAAGTTGCAATTATTACAAACATGATAACGATTGGATAAATTAGCCCAATCTTTGTGAACCGTTCCACAGTTTGGACAACGTTGTGAAGGTTTAATTTTCAAGGTCGGAAGAAATAAAGCTAACCCACCTTTGGCTTCAATTTTATAGGTAATCATTTTATTGAGAGTGCCAAAACCTACATCTAAAATTGACTTATTAAGTCCGGCTACTTGGTGCGGCGACATGGTCGCGGAACCCGACCGTCGGCGCTCCGCTTTTTGACGCTTTCTTTTACTACCTGGTTTAGCCTTACGGGTCATTTTTTTAGTTTCTAACTTCTCCGTAACCACGATGTCATAACGACGAGAAATATCTGTAGTTAC
>JASJDW010000009.1 GCA_030064955.1 Crocosphaera sp. | reverse complement strand
GCGCGCACCAAGAAGTTGCTAAAATATGGTTGCTACGCAGTTAATATATTTGGTCGGGGTTTCATCCCACCGCTAACGTTCGTGTAACCGGGGTCTTCACCCCGACATTTCAAGATAAAGCAAGTCTCTACGATATCTAAACCCAGTTAAGGAAACTATCTTATGACAGCAACGTTGTTACTCTCAAAAGAATTACCTCAATTATCCTATCACTCTAGTCGCGATCGCTTTGATAGTAGTTGGCAAGACCCCCTCTCCACTCTTTTAGGGTTAGGAAGGGCAGCCGGTGCCGACTTTTTAGAATTTTTCTTAGAACGGGTTAACTATATTAGCTGTCTTGCTGAAGAAGACGCTATCACCAGTATCTCCCCTCGTCTATCCACTGGCGCAGGAATACGTATTTTTAAGGGCAAAGCAGACTGTTATGTCAGTACCAATGACCTTTCCTTTCAAGGGCTAAAAACCGCCTTAGAAAAGGGCTTATCCATCTTAGGTTTAACCTTACCCTCCCCTAACGCCTACATCCCAGAAATTAACTTAGAATTATTACGAGATTACGCCGTCACGAAAGGGAAAGAGGTTTGGCTACCCCAATGTAGTTCCATTGAAGAGATGGGACACACCTTACTCCAAGCGAACGGCAAACTGGCACAAAAAGCCAACCATATTCAATCTCGTCGCGCCATGTATTTCCGAGACTGGCAAGAAGTATTAGTTGCTGCTAGTGATGGAACCTTTGCCAGAGATATTCGCCTCACCCAGTCGGTGGGTTATTCCTTATTCTGTGCAGATGGGGAACATCGCGCTTCGATGGGTAAGCGGTTTGGAGATACCAGTGACCCCAGTTTCTTGCGTCAATGGGATTATGAAAAAGCAGCAGAAGGGGTGGCCGAGTCGGCGGGAAAAATGCTGTATGCTGACTTTGTAGAATCAGGAAATTACCCCATTATCATGGCCAATGAGTTTGGTGGGGTCATTTTCCACGAAGCTTGTGGCCATCTTTTAGAAACCACCCAAATAGAACATAAAACCACTCCTTTTATGGACAAAAAAGGGGAAAAAATTGCCCATGAAAATCTTACTGCATGGGATGAAGGCCGTTCCGATAATGCCTTTGGGACTATTGATATGGATGACGAAGGAATGCCTACCCAACGCACCTTATTGATTGAAAATGGCATCCTGAAGAACTTTATCGCCGATCGCACGGGATCGATGCGTACCGGCCATCCTCGCACTGGTAGTGGCCGTCGTCAAAGTTACGCCTATGCTGCGGCCTCTCGGATGCGTAATACTTATATAGCCCCTGGTAATTATTCTATCGATGATTTGTTTGCTTCGGTAGATAAAGGAATCTATTGTAAACAAATGGGTGGGGGAAGTGTTGGGGCCACCGGTGAATTTAATTTTTCCGTTTCTGAAGCGTATTTAATCGAAAATGGAAAGGTTACTAAACCGTTAAAGGGTGCAACCTTGATCGGAACTGCTAAAGATATTATGAACGAAATATCCATGTGTTCCCAAGATTTAGGATTAGCACCGGGTTTTTGTGGTTCCGTCAGTGGCAGTATTTATGTTACCGTTGGTCAACCTCATTTAAAAGTAGATAAAATCACTGTTGGAGGTCGTTAAGTAAGAAGAAACTCATAATTGATAGTAGGGGTCAACGGATGTTGTTGACCCCTACTACTGTTAAACTGTGATTATATTACTGTTATTGTGGTCAAAGGTAGTAATTAATTCTCTATCTTTGACTTTCCTTTCTTGTGAAACAAAAACCGACAATTCCCAGGGTTAATAAACCGACTAAAGAACCAGGTTCAGGAATGGTGTTAGTTGTAATATTATCAAAGTTTACGTCTCCTGAACTGGCAATATAAACTTGAGTGATATCTTCAAATCCTGAAAGGGTTAACGTTTCAAACATAGGAAAAAGATCACTACCTAAAGAATATTCCACAAACTGTCCAAGAACCGGTTGAGTTGGATCAAAAGTAGTGCTAATTAAAATCTTTGTATCATCCGTTGAATAACCCGAAATTGCACGAGTATTATCCCTTAATTGATAGTCTAAACTTTTTAAAGAAAAAGAACCACCATTAGGCAAAGTTAAATAAATGCCCAACAATCGATCAAAATCACTAAAATGTTGTGCTTCGTAGGAATTACTGGAATGAAAATGCCCTCCTTCACTATAAAAAGCTGTTGATGTTCCTATGTTTTGGGCAGAAAATGCTTCAACATTAAACCCATCTTCGATAAAACATTTTCCTCCTGTTTCTGGTAATTGAGAGGTACAGGTATTGGAATTAGAAAAAGCGTAAGTATCAGCATCAAATTCAATGACAGCAGCTTGAGTTTCTGTGGTAATTCCTGTTACCAGTGCTAAAGCTCCTACACAAGTTAGGTAAAAATTGCTGAAGAACTTACTAAAAAACGAAAAGTGCATTGTGGGATGTTTCATGGAACAGTAATGAAGAAAATTTTGCTTATAAACTAACACAAGCTTTTTAAGAAATCAAAAGACAACTTGTCAAACTCCTGTTAATATCTCATCAATCTATTTTTAGATTGATTTAACATTTAATGGCTTCAAAATGTAAACTGTAAACCAGCAGTTAATTGCCAATCTGTTTCTAATTGTGGTCCTTGAAGAGCGCGATAAATTGGTAACTCAAATTCAATAGCTAAACGACCAGTTCTTAAGTCTCCTTCAGGAACAAAAAGATTGAGTCCAAAACCAATATCAATTTGAGTTCCTCCCCGTCGGGTTGGATCAGCAGTGGGAACGATATTAGGATTCAAACGGGTATCTTTTCCACTAATATTCCCCCAATTTCTCCCTTTAATTCGTAAAGATGTACTAGCCCAATCGCTCCATTTTTTCGCACCCCAGGCCGTTAACATTATTTCATCGCCAAATTTATAACTATTACTATTTGTTCCTAACCGCAGGGTTCCAACGATCTGAGTTCCCCAGGACCATTCATCGGTTTGGCCTAAATAAGTGATTCCTGGATGAAGATCGAGAGTCCCTGATCCGAGTTGCATCGGATAAGGTAGAAGTTGATCGGGACCTGCTGGAGTGCGATCGCGCGCTTCAATGGAACCAGTGGGAAAACTAATCCCTGCATTGAAGTGAATTCTTTGTCGGTTTTCGTTAAGAACTTGGTATAAACCTGTTAGTTTAATATCTCCGATCCCTTCAGAATCAGTATTAAAACCTCGATTCATACGAGTAATATGATCCATATCCTTGACAACATAAGGCAACATTGCCATCAGAGTCAAATTGCTGGTTACACCATACATCATGCCAAACATGTGCATCTGCATGGTCATACGAGTGGGAGTAACGGGAAATTGCTCTAAAATTTTTTCATCACTAATATCATCAGTTCCTACTCGACTCCCTTCCATTTCCATTAACATATAGCGATAAGAAACCATGATTTCTCCTTCGCTATGGATATGTTCCCCCATAACAGCGATCGGTGCATGACTATCGGGACGCGCAGGGTTCCAAAAAATTCCTTGTTGGGAAGGTGGTAACGGTTCATCTGCTAGAAGAAAATCTGTCGTTATTTTGGGTTTTTGGGCAGTGTTTTTGTCAATATTATTGGTTTGAGGAACCTGTTGTTTATTATCCGTTATGTGTGTAAATTCTGGCAAAATATAACTGCTCAAAATTTCATATTCTTGTGTAAGATCATCAGGTTTAATTGTTTGAGTAGCCATTAATTCTGATGAATTAAGCCAGTTAGAATTAGATACCAGTAACTCTCTAACTTCTTCTTGCTCAATTCTTTTTTGTAAGTCCTGATAATTCCAGGTATTAGTTAGGGATTCATAGTTAAAAATAATCTGATTTTTCGATTGTTGTCCCTTGCTTATCTCAGCTTTTAGAGGAGATAAGAACGTATCTAGACAGATTAAACTGACTGCTGTAACTAAACAGCAGTATCCTCGCTTCACACCAAAATTCATAGGTTTGATTCAATCATTGAAACTATTATTGAATAAGCAATATGACAAAAATTTTCAAGTTTGTCAAAAGACACCATGTCAAAGTTAGAGTAATAATTAAGAGTAGTTAAATTAGATACAATTCGTCATCAGTTACTACTGAATAGTGACCTAGCATTTTATAATGTTAAAATAGATGAGAAAATTAGTTTTCAGTTCATCATGTTAACAATCACTGACCTAAAGCAACTTTACGAAATTGATGATTATCAATGGTTAGAGGAAACAATTGCGCTACTTAAAAATAAGCAATTTAATGATTTAGATTTAGAAAATTTAATTGAGGAATTAGAAGATTTGGGAAAGGAAAAAAAGAATGCTGTGGCAAGTTTATTAGAACAGATTATCCGTCATTTATTATTATTACAATATTGGACAGAAGAGCAAGAATATAATTCAACTCACTGGCAAGGTGAAATTTATACCTTTAGGGTTCAGTTAAGACGAAAATTAACCACTAATTTGCATAATTATTTGCAAGCAGAATTAAATAATATTTATCAAGATGCGCTAGGTTTTGTTAAAATAAAGACTCAAAATAAAGTACAATTTCCTTTAGAATGTCCTTACACTCTTGAACAGCTACTTGATCAAGAATGAAAGACGTGAGTAACATCAACTTTAAACCTTATTATGGAAAAATAGATATTGTATCTGGTTGTTTTCCTTGTCAAGCCTTTAGTTATATGGAATTAGTTCCCCGTTTAACCATTACTTGTAGTCCTGCACAAACCCAAACAGAAAGATGTCACCCAGAAGAGACTAGACTCCTTACTATAAGAGAATATGCAAGAATTCAAACCTTTCCTGATAACTGGGAGTTTACGGGATCATTAACCTACCAATATCGACAAATAGGTAACGCCGTTCCTGTTAATATGGCCTATCATGTAGGCAGATGTCTCATCAAAATATTAACCAAAAAAGTTAATAAAAATGACATCATTCAAACCAAAAACACGCCAAAAAGTCAAGTTAAACAGTTATCTATTCCTGGATTAAATTATTAACCCCCACTAATTTTAACCTTATAACCTAAATCCCCTAAAACTTTCAGTAACTTTTGACGATGATCCCCTTGAATTTCTAGGGTATCCTCTTTCATTGTTCCCCCACTTCCACATTGACTTTTTAACTGTTTTAATAACTTATTTAACGTATCTGGAGAATGCTGAAACCCTGTGATTACTGTTACGGTTTTCCCCTTGCGTCCTGAACGAGTTGCCTGTATTCTAATATTTTGTTGCTGAGGTGGAAGATCGGGTACAGATCGTTCTAATGCTTCTGAGTTGGAAGTATTACCAAACTCTTGATAGGCCATTTTTGATTGTTTAGATTTAGAAGACATAATTTAAGTGGAATCATAAGAATAGTTACTTAAATTTTAACTTAATGCTGAACCAGGTGGGAGAACTTCTATGAATTTAGAGATTTAAAACAATAGGTAAGGTTGACTGAAAAAGTTTTCTAATGGGTATAGGTAGGGTTACGCTTTTATTCAGCAAACCCTAATTATTCATACTTAAAATAACACTAACTAAAATAGCAACCGCAGCAGTAACTAAGACTCCTAATGATACATTTAACTGCTGTTTATTGGCATCTTGATACCCTTTAATTTCGCTTCTAATGGCGTTTATTTGTTCATCGGATGATTTTTTCCATGCTTCTAGTTTTTCATCAGTGGATTTTTGAATTTGAGTTATTTTTTCATCAGAAATCTGTTTATATAAATCCAACTTTTCTGAGTAAAATTCTAATTTCTCCGCTAACATCTTATCATTGTTTTCTAAAATAGTTAGTTTATCAATAATCGTTTGAAATTCTCTTTCTGTCATGACGATACCTCCAGAGATAATTATATATTTGCTTCTATAATATCATTTATGTCCTAACCAGTTTCCTTATTCATCGTAATTAAGTGACCTTAGTCTATGCTAGTATTAAGTCAATTCTAAAATAATTGTTTATTCCTCGGCGATCGCTTCTAAAATTTGAACAAAATCTAATAATTCGTTTTTGACGTTAGTAAAACATGGCAGTAAACTATTAACTAATGGTTCAATTCTAGTTATCTCGAATTCAAAACCATAGACATTTCTAACCACATGACGAAATCTTCTATATTCATCAAGTTCTTGAATCGTTATTTTTGAAAGAATTTGAGGACGTAAATTCTCAACTTGTTTTCCCATTTGATTTAGTAATTCTCTGTGCCAATTTTTTCCTGATGGTATAGTTTGATCAACTGTTGTTGCTATTTGAGAAAATACTCTTTCTAATCCTGTGTAAAAATCGTGAAGACTTAAAGCAACAGAATCTAAAAATAAGTCTTGGTTTTCTGTATTATCATTAATTGCATTGATTGCTCTTTTAACACGGTTCACTACTTTTTCTAATTCAATTAATTCTTGTTCAATTCTTTTTGCTAATATTTTATAAGGATGATTCATAATATAATACCATCTTTTTCTATATTTAATTTTAAGTTTTTACCACAAGTTTCTATATCAACTAAATTAATTTCAATATCTTGATCTAAGTCTTTTACTGCTTCCATTGCGCGAAACGTATCTAAGGGAGAAAGTCCCCAAGCAGCAAGATCAATATCTGACCAAAAAGTAAAACAATTCTCACGAATAAGAGAACCAAATACAACAACTTTACTAACTTTAAATTGTTCTTTTAAAAGATTAGCAGCTTGTTTAGCTAATATCCAAGCTTTTTCTTTTCTTAATTGTCTTTCTGGTTCTGTTTTTTTCCAGTTTTCTTGTGCAGTTTTACGATATTTAATAATGTCTTCAGGTGTAACTTTATTAATCATATTTTTCGAGTGTAATTACTAGATGTTTGATTATATCATTTATTTCCTAACCAGTTTCCTTGTTCATCATAATTAAGCGATCGCGGATATACTGCTTAATTATTTTCTTTTTGCATTATTTCTTCAAAATATTTTTTGAGTTTATTTGATCTACAAAACGAAGCATAAGAATATTTATTTTCTGATTGCTTTTTTTCTTTAATTTCTTGAATAAAAAGAGAATTAGAATATATTTGAGTAGGAAAATGAACTCAGTAAAGACACTTAATATGATACAATTAAGTTAACTTGCTTATCTATTAAAGCAGATTTTATATCATTTTAACATACTATTCAGCAACACCAAAATTATGATTGCTAGTAATGACAACAGTGATTTTGTTCGTGATACAAATCGTCGATTGAGAGAATTAAGTTGGCGAATTAAACGCTTAGAATTAAGCCAAATGTTTGCTATATCCCTAAATGAAGCCTTTGATCGAGTTTATGAAGAAATCGATGTCTTAGAAAATAAAGTTGATAACTTAAGAGATGAAATGAGTGAGGGTTTTAATGCGCTAGATACTAAATTTGAACTGTTAATGAAACATATTACAGGACAACAATAAGCGTTACCAATTCATTAATTTTTGCTCTAAAGATACTAATATTTCAGTGTTATCTTGTTTTTTGGGACTGACTTTAGTTGCTTTTGATCAAAACTCTAAATCTGTTTCAGGTGCGTCAGAAAAGTCAATTTCATCATCAGAAATTGTTCTTATTTTTGCTAACTCTTCATCAGAAGGTTTATATGGATGTGATAATTTACGAATAACCATAGTCACAATAATTCTCTTTTAGTTTTGTGTAATTATTTCTTTTGCTTCAATTCTAGAAGGAATTTCAGATTTCCGAAGTACATCACCAAAATGACTCGTTATACCGACATCACCCACTAAGATAATACCTTGAACATGAGGATTAATTGTAGATATTAATTGTCTTAGTGCTTCAAGTCCTTGTTTAACATCGAATTTACAATAAGAAGAAACACTTCCAGGATAAATAGTATTACCAGAACTTTTTGTAGAACCTTGATGTAATTGAACAACCCAAACTTTTTGATGGTCAGCTACCCATTCCATTCTCACAGCACCTAATTTTTTAATCACTTGTTCATATAAATTTTTGACTGAACTTAAAATATGATTAGGTAGTTTAACAGAGTATTTATTTCCTATCATAAAATCTTCACCATACCCCTGTATTCCTTCGATAATTACCTCCTCATTTTCCCCGACAATTAATGCTCCAGAATAAGTTGCTTCAATTCCTTTTTGTGATAGAACGGAGGCGATCGCATTACCATCAGGATCTTCTGTGTTCATAAGTTCAAAAAGATCACACCATCCCCGTTGAGTTGTGAATTTCCCTGGTACTTGAACAATGGGACAGGTACGAATCCAATTTTCAGAACATCCTGTCGGTTGACCAAAACTAAAGGGGGCTATTTTTCGACTAATAACTGTTGTATAAGGAACAGGTAAATCAAGCAAATGAGCAATTAATAATCCATAGGTTTTATCACCAATAAATTGACTAAAACGGTTAGGCCAATTAATCCTTGCATTAGCATGACTAATTCCTATATCTTCTAATTCCCAGATAATTGTATGATCGTTAAGAAAACCACGACGTAAAGGATGAATACTAAATTCAACACGAGTCTGGGGAGAATAGTCTAAAGCAGGCCGAAAACCATAAACTATATTCAGTAAATTTAATCCAATTTGACGAGGTAAAGATGCTGTTCCTGGTTTTTCAACACAACGGGGAGTATCACCAGGGGCAAATTCAATTACATCTCCTAGAGTAACTCCTGAAACCCCCCCATCATTTATATCAATAGTTTCATTAATGATAGTATAGAGTCCTTGAGATGCTAACCGTTGCAGAGATTCTTGGATTTTATTTATGTCTTTTAGTCCATAGATAAATTCTCTACTCTTTGGATCTTTTGGATCAAAACTTCGTATATTAACAGATTTCTCACCTGACTGATTAAGAAGTGCAGTAATAGCTTCATTAATGGAGGCAAATTGATAGTTATTGTCATAATTATAAATTCTACAATATCTTTGTTCTAATGCAGGGTCATAACTTACGAATTGAGCAACATTTGCTTTTTCAGCTAAGTTATTTAATATTGTATCTTTAAAGTGCATTGTCTTGATCCCCCTAAAATTGTTTGGATATTAATTGTTTATAGATTCTCTAAATCTTGGAAAACTTTTTCGATAAATTTCGTATTTCCTTGTCTCTGTTGTAGTGTTATAATCGCTTCGTTAATTAGATTCATACCTGCTTTTAAATTTAGAGGTTGTTGTGTTTCACTAAAGGTAGGAATACCTTTTTTTTGGGCAACCCAAAATTCATAAACACATCCGTTACTATACTGCCAATCATTAACAAAAAAAGCTGTCGTGATATAGCATTCGATTACTTGCTGCCAAAAGAAACGCCAATCTTGTTGTGTCCAACCTGGAATATGAGGAAGGGCAGTGGGATCTACTACAATCTTACCTGTTTTATAGCGCAAATGTTGAATAATAACCTGTGCGTGTTGACGATTTGGTTGAATGACTTCTTGATGATGTAAGATACGATAGGTTTCGTCTGCACTATCAATATCTGCAAATTTTTTGCCAATGCTTTCTAACCAATCAATATATCGTTTACCTGATGTGACAGGAGAACTACAATAAAGCACTTCATCAGTTCCTAAAACGCTTTTATAGACTTCTACCATCATTGTTATATGAGGATGGTTAGTTGTCTGGTGTTGAGAATATTCATCATTGACGCGATGATTGGTTGTTTTGTTGCTGATCATGATGATTTATTTTTGATTTGCTGAGTAGATTATCAATTGCTAACACTATTGTTACAGCAAAGATAACAATATCAATAAAATATATTAAATTTTGATACTCTATAGAGTTATCCCTTAATGTTAGGAGTATAGAAAAAACCCAAGTAACTGAAATAGTTACTCCAAAAACTATAATGATATTTCTAACACGCCAAGGAGGTTTTGAGTAACCACTAAAATTTGTATAGTGACTGAGTTGCCAGAAACATGATTCGTTAAATTTTTGATTAACTGTTTTTTCTATTCTCTCTTCTATTTTTTGTAGGTTAATGAGTGCATTTTTTCCATATTGATCCATAGGAATATAAATAGCTAGAAACCAAAATAAGAGAGGAGTTAAAGCAATAGAAATAATAATCTTGAAGTCCAATCCATTAGTTTCAGATTTTGAGGCAAAGGTAAGAATTCCGCCAGATAGGAAAGCCATATATTGAAAAATTTGCCAAATAGCTCTATATATATTCTCATAACGTTGTGCGGCTTGTTCATATTCTAACTTAAATAAATTAAAATCACGCTCCCATTTTTCTTGAGCAGGACAGTTATTATTCTGAGAAGTTTCGTCATTCATAGATTAAAATCCTTTACTTTGTTTTTCTTTTAAGTGATTAGTAACAATTTTATCAATTTCTTGAGCGGAAAGAGAATTAGAGTACACTTTATTAGAAGGATTAGATTTTAAACGATCTACATAAGTATAAAACGCTTCTTTATCCTCTTGATGGGTAATCACATATTGACGTAACTCATCTTTAGTTATGTTGTTAAAATCAGGTTTCATTGTGTCTATAAGCTGATAAAATTGAACTAATAAAGGAAGAATAATCAACTCCCTGACTTTCAGATTCCTTTCTTAACCAGTCCATTAATTCTTGCTCTAAAGATAATAATACTTCAGTTTTATCTTTGTTTCTTGGAGATACTTTAGTCGCTTTTGACCAAAACTCTAAATCGGTTTCAGGTGCGTCAGAAAAGTCAATTTATTCATCAGAAATTACTCTTATTTTTGCTAAATCTTCATCGGAAGGTTGATAATAATCTGATAGTTTACGAATAACCATAATCAATCATAAATTTGCTCGAATGATTTAAGCTGCTGAAAGTAACGCTTTAAGAGTATTCATCCGATAAAAAGCTGATTCGTCTTGACGGTAAAAAAGAAGATGATTAAAATCAGCAATATCTTGAGCAATTTTGACTGCTTCATCATCAATTAAATTATTGTATTTAAACCATTGAGCAACATTTTTCCAACTCCAAACTAAGGATTTATTAGTGATGCCAGAAATGGGTAAAGGAAAATCACCTTTTCCTCTTTTTCCTTCAATTAAAAGCCGAACATATTCTCGACTTTTGTTGATTCTTCGAGAAATTTCAGAAGCAGTAACTAAGTCATCTGGTTCAATTCTTTCTACTTTAATTTTATCATTAATGCCTTCTACTTGACGAATAGCAGAAATAACCGCTTCTCTAAAAGAGTTAGCTTGACGATCAAATTCAAGATATGCAATTGAATTCCGAAAACATAAGGTAGCATCATCACACTCTGCCTCAAAAATGGCATCTGCTAAAGTGTCTAAATCTTCAGATACTTGGCTAATACCTGACAATACTAGGGTGAAATTGTACACTATCATTTTGTCTTTCTCCATTGTTGACAATAACCTCAAGTTTTGCTGTTTTAACTCTTCTTATCCTATAACAGATTTTGCAATTTTAGTAAAGCAGGTAAAAGGACGAAAATAAAAGTTTCTCTGTATTCTTTCAAGTCTTATTACATTGTAATTAGATTATTAATCTTCATCTAAGTCTCCCCAATGTTCACATTTATCTACAAAACCTATAATGCGTTTAGCGTGATTTTCGGGAACTTCTGGAGTTGAATAAATATATATTTGACATCCTTGTCGACTCTTCTGTCTACATTGTAATTTGCCCCAACTGTGGGATGATTTCCCAGTTTTCTTAAATGTCCATCCTTGAGATTCTGCATATCGAATTGCTCCTTCTATATGTTTATTGGGATGTTTATCTCTTCCCATGCTTTAGATGGCTAATTAATCAGTGTGAATCTTCATCATAACCTCAAAGTTGACATTTGTCAACCTTGAGGATTAAAAGGTTCTGAGGTGGGCAATTGCCCACCCTACGAATATTAGGAAATATAGTCTTGTAACGCTTTAACTTCCAAAGGTTCTGTTTGTAAAGAACGAATGGCTGCGACGGTTGCTTTTGCCCCTGCTATGGTAGTAATAATGGGCAATTTATAGTCTAAAGCAGTGCGACGAATCTTACGACCATCAATTTGAGAATCTTCTCCACTGGGGGTATTAATAATAAATTGAATCTGTTTATTTTTGATCCAATCTATCACATGGGGACGACCTTCATGGAGTTTTAAAACCACTTCTACTCCTTCTATTCCGTTCTCTTCTAAGACTTTTTGTGTTCCAGATGTTGCCACAACTTTAAACCCTAAGTCAACTAAATCTTTGACCACTGGAACCGTTAAAACTTTGTCGCGATCGCTCATGGAAACAAACACCGTTCCACTGGTGGCTAAATCAACACCGGCAGCAATTTCTGCCTTAGCAAATGCCTTGCCAAAGTCTTCATCTATCCCCATTACTTCACCCGTAGAACGCATTTCTGGCCCTAATAAAGTGTCTGCACCGGGGAATTTTTGAAAGGGTAAAACCGCTTCTTTTACTGCAATATGACGGGGAACAAATTCTTCGGTTATTCCTAACTCTTCTAAGGTTTTTCCTGACATCACCAAAGAGGCAATTTTTGCTAACGGACGACCGGTTGCTTTAGACACATAAGGAACCGTCCGAGATGCGCGAGGGTTCGCTTCTAAAATGTAAACGGTTTCCCCTTGAACTGCATATTGAATGTTCATTAACCCGACAACTTTTAAGCTATTTGCAAGGTGAGTTGTCCAAGTTCGGATCGTATCAATAGCATTATTAGAAAGAGTGGTAAAGGGAACCGAACAAGCAGAGTCCCCGGAATGTACCCCTGCTTGTTCAATATGTTCCATAATGCCACCAATAACTACTTTTCCAGTTGCGTCACATAATGCGTCTACATCCACTTCGATCGCATTCTCCAGGAACTTATCGATTAAGATGGGGTGATCCGGTTCAACTTGTACTGCATAAGTCATGTACCGTTCTAACTCTTCATCAGAATAAACGATCTCCATAGCGCGTCCTCCCAGTACATAGGAGGGACGAACCACCACAGGATACCCAATACGAGAAGACACCGCTAACGACTCCTCATAGCTGCGAGAAATGCCGTTAGGAGGCTGTTTAATATCGAGATCGTGTAAAATCTTCTCAAACCGTTCCCTGTCTTCTGCGGTGTCAATAGAGTCCGGTGAGGTTCCCCATATCTGCGTTTGTACGGGACATTCGGGACTATCCAAGTATGTCTGCAATGGAACTGCAAGTTTCAAAGGAGTTTGTCCACCAAACTGAATAATAACCCCGACGGGGTTTTCGGTTTCGATGATGTTGAGGACATCTTCTTTGGTTAAGGGTTCAAAGTATAAGCGATCGCTGGTATCGTAGTCGGTGGAAACGGTTTCAGGGTTGGAGTTCACCATGATGGTTTCAAACCCTGCGTCACTCAACGCAAAGGACGCATGACAACAACAGTAGTCAAACTCGATCCCTTGTCCAATGCGGTTGGGACCACCTCCTAGGATCATTACTTTGGGTTTATCTGTGACAGTAACTTCCGTTTCGTCAGGTTCGTAGGTGGAGTAATAGTAAGGGGTATACGCTTCAAACTCGGCCGCGCAAGTATCTACTACCTTATAGACAGGAATGATCCCTAAACTTTTACGGTAGTTTCTGACTTCATCTTCCGTTGTTTTCGTCGCAAATGCTATCTGGCGATCGCTAAACCCTTTTTGTTTAATGACACGCATTTCAGACGCGGTAATATCCTGTAACTTGGTTTGTTTGAGAACTTTCTCCGTTTCGATGAGATCCTCTAACTTATCCAAAAACCAGATATCTATTGCAGTCAACTCGTATATTTCTTCTGCACTCATGCCGAGTCTCATGGCATG
The DNA here is from genome assembly GCA_030064955.1 of Crocosphaera sp. Lineage (GTDB taxonomy): Bacteria > Cyanobacteriota > Cyanobacteriia > Cyanobacteriales > Microcystaceae > Crocosphaera. The sequence goes on along the minus strand of JASJDW010000009.1, from coordinate 17,762 downwards.
ATAAATACTATAAACTCGTTCCGGGTTGGGAGTCCGTAAACTGGAGCGAACTTGGGATAGAGAGGGTAAGGTTTCTTTTCTATCACACCCAAACCCATAGCGTCCGGTTTCAAGCGATCGTAACGCTTTTTGGAACGATTCTTGAAACGTCCTTCCAATAGCCATTGCTTCCCCCACAGACTTCATCTGAGTGGTTAAAATAGGTTGAGAACCGGGAAACTTTTCAAAGGCAAACCGAGGTATTTTGGTTACCACATAGTCAATAGTAGGTTCAAAGGATGCAGGGGTTTGCTTGGTAATGTCGTTAGATATTTCATTGAGGGTGTAACCCACTGCAAGTTTAGCTGCAAACTTAGCAATAGGGAAACCAGTTGCTTTCGATGCTAACGCAGAAGATCGAGAGACACGTGGGTTCATTTCAATGACAATAACATCCCCATTGGTGGGGTTAACAGAGAACTGAATATTCGATCCACCGGTTTCTACCCCAATCTCCCTTATAATAGCTTGGGAATAATCTCTTAACCGTTGATACTCTTTATCCGTCAAGGTTTGCGCTGGTGCAACAGTAATGGAGTCTCCTGTATGCACACCCATTGGGTCAAAGTTTTCGATGGAACAGATAATAACTACATTATCCGCTAAGTCTCGCATTACTTCGAGTTCGTATTCCTTCCACCCTAACAGAGATTTTTCCACTAAAATTTGAGAGACAGGAGACGCATCGATACCAAACTGCGCCATTTCCTCAAATTCTTCTTGGTTATAGGCAATACCTCCTCCTGTCCCTCCTAAAGTGAACGCAGGGCGTATAATGAGGGGATAAGACCCGATTTCTTTACCGATCGCTTGTGCTTCTTTGAGGGTACTTGCAATACCAGAAGGACAGACAGGAACCCCTATCTTTCTCATTGCTTCCTTGAACAGTTCCCGATCTTCTGCCTTTTCAATGGCAGGCAACTTTGCACCTATCAATTCTACATTGTACTTTTCGAGAACGCCATTTTTTGCCAACGACACCGCAACATTCAGTGCAGTTTGTCCTCCCATTGTCGGTAATAAAGCATCTGGACGTTCCTTTGCAATGACCTTTTCTACCATATCGGGGGTGAGGGGCTCGATATAGGTGCGATTAGCCATTTCTGGATCGGTCATAATAGAAGCAGGGTTAGAATTGACTAATACTACCTCATAACCTTCTTCTCGTAGTGCTTTACAGGCTTGAGTACCAGAATAGTCGAATTCGCAAGCTTGGCCAATAACAATGGGGCCTGCACCCAAAATTAAGATTTTCTTTAAGTCGTTGCGGCGTGGCATAAGCGTATTTGTAGAGTTAGATAGAATAAACCGAGTTTATTTTATAGTCTGTCTTTCGGTTTCTTGCTGCATTCTAATCCTTTATTTAGGTTTAAGGGGTTTTATGAAGTCAGAGGTTTGATGGTATAACAGAAAAATCATCAGAAATCATTTTCTTAAATTTGTTAATTAATTAATGATTCCTTTTGGATATTAAACATTATTTAGGGACAATTGAAATGAAACAATTTATAGATTGGGTTGTTAATAAATTCAAGAATGAACCTAATTTAATAACTTGACAATCTTATCTGAAATTATAGTAATTTGCCCACCAAATAAAATTTATCTGTTATTCTAAAAAAAGTTAATATGGAGAATTAATTAATGAGAGTAAAAGTTGTTATCCATGAAGCAAAAGAAGGAGGTTTTTGGGCTGAAGTTCCTGCACTTCCAGGTTGTGCAACCCAAGGAGATAGTTTTGAAGAGTTATTACAAAACCTTTATGAAGCAATAGAAGGTTATTTATCCGTCGATATTGAAACTATTGAAACTGATGATAAGACTCGCATTCTGGATATTACTGTATAAGTTATGAAGTCTATTTCTGGTAAAAAATTCGCTAAGATTCTAGAACAGAATGGTTGGGTAAAAGTACGAGTCCAAGGAAGTCATCATATCTATGCGAACCCCAATAAAATTAATAAAATTTCTGTTCCTATTCATGGAAATAAAGACCTGAAAATTGGATTATTGCGACATTTTATGAAACAAGCAGAATTAACAGAAGAAGATTTAAAATAGACTACAAATTTTTATCATATTCAGCATAATGTCCAATCCAAAACCAAGCTAACTCATCATTATCTTGAACTGCGATTGCTCGATAATGAATTCCGATCCGAACTGACCAAAATTGACCCACTTTTAAAAAATGGAGTGAGGGATAATATGGATCTTATTTGAGTTTTTCATAACATTTATCTGCTAGTTTTTGTATGTGGGGTGGTAACTGTCGATAATAATACCAAAAATCAGAAGTTGCACGATGTTTCACAAATCTCTACACTTCGCTTCTCTTAACTCTTTTAACGCTTTTTTTGCTAGTGCATCAAGTTTACCTTTTGTAACATCTTCTTCAAATTTCCGATCCCATTCTTGTGCATCAAATTCAGCAAACCAAGTCCGAAAATTGGCTAGATCCTGATCTGAAAGTTCACTAACAGCTTGTTGAATTTCTTTTAATTTTGGTTTTTCCATATATTTTATTGTATCATAATCTGAATTATTCATTTTTTCTTTGATTTAGGAATTAAATTAATTAAAGTTCGCAGTGCATGATTAACGGATTCAGAATCAGGAAAATACTCTTTAACATCAGGATCTAAAATAATTGTATTCTCTTCTAATACAAAATTTTGAACAACTTTTGTCCCATCTTCTTTATTGATAGTTACATTATGTCCTTGTCGATAAGCTTGATAGTGTTTTCCTCTTACTCCCTGACTAAAATCATACTCAGGTAGCATATCATCCTCAAGATTATTGTTTAAGTTTGAATCATTCTTGTTCATAGATTCTCCTTTCTAATAAAGTCGCTTTACGACAACCAATAATTCTAATTTTGTTTTGACGTTCGGTATAAACAACAACAAGAATACGATAATTTATTGACAATCCAATATCAATAAATCGTGCTTCATCAAGAGAGTGATTAGGATCGTTAATTGTAATTGAGTAAGGATCATTAAAGATAGTTTTTGCTTCCTCAAAGCTAATACCATGTTTACGTTCATTTTTTTTGTTTTTAAACTCATCCCACTCAAATTCTAATGTCACTCTAAAAATGATACCCCTGTTTCTCCTTATAACAACATTATAAATTAATTTTCGTAGACTGTGATCAGGGAAAACATTTAGTTTAGAAGAAGTTAAAGATGAATTAGCATTATAAATGAACAATCAAGTGAATTATAATAAAATTACCTTGACTTAACCTTATCTCTATGAACACTCATCCTTTCAACTCGATAATTACTCAAAAACAACTCTATGAACAAGATTTTTGTTTATGGATAGAAAAGACTATCAAACAAATAAAAGCAAAAGATTTTGATAAAATTGACTGGGATAATGTTATTGAGGAATTGGATAGTTTGGGTAAGTCCGAGAAACGAGAGCTTAAAAATCGGTTAGTAGTTTTATTAGAACACCTATTAAAATTAGCTTATTGGGAAACTGAAAGAGATTACAATCAAAGAAACTGGAAAGGAACTATTAGAGAACAAAGAAGACAACTTTTATTATTACTTGAAGATAGTCCTAGTTTAAAAACCTTATTTTTTGATAGTATTATTAAATGTTATAGTGAAGCAAGAAAAATTGTTTTAGATAAGACTAATTTATTTGATAATCTTCTTCCCTTAGAAATTCCTTTCCCTCTTGAAGACATTTTAAATTATGATTATTTACCTTAAATTGTTGGAGATCCTTAACATCAGGATCTAAAATAGCAGAAGAAGTGGGTTTTTGGCTGGACAAAAATTAAACTAACTAATTTTTAATCAAAAAACTATCATTAATTTCAGTAATACTAGGACAACCACTTAAAGCCATTGCTAACAATAATTCGTCTTTTAAAAGCTCTAAAACGTGAGTAACACCAGCTTCTCCATTAACCGTTAAACCCCACAAAATAGGTCGACCAATTAACACAGCTTTTGCTCCTAATGCTAAGGCTTTAAACACATCTGTCCCCCTCCTAATACCTCCGTCCATAATTATATCAATTTCATTCCCTACTGCTTCAACAATAGTTGGTAATGCTTCTAGGGTGGTTATTGCGCCATCTAACTGTCTTCCTCCATGATTAGATACTACAATACCTTTTGCCCCATTTTCTACTGCTAAACGGGCATCATCTGCTCTTAAAATGCCTTTTAGAACAATAGGAAGCTTGGTGATAGATTGTAACCATTCTAAGTCTTTCCAGGTAAGACTCGGATCGATTTGTTGTTGAAAATAAGCAAATAATCCTGACTGATTACTACTGTTAGGAATAGCTAAATCTTTTAATGTTACTAAATTAGCTAATTTCAACGGTTCAGGTAATGTAAACTGATTCCGAATATCTATTTCTCTTTTTCCGATCATGGGAGCATCTACTGTGACACAAATAGCAGTATAACCTGCTTTTTCTGCTCGTTCAACTAATGCTTTTGTTAACCCTTTATCTCGATGAATATATAATTGAAACCATCTTAAATTATGCTTTTGACAAGCAGCAACCTCTTCTAAACTGGTAGTCGATAAAGTGCTTAAAATTAACAAAGTTTTTAGATTGGATAATGCTTTTGCTGTAGCTTTTTCTCCTTGAGAATGGGCTAAGCATTGAAACGCCATTGGTGCAACTCCAATGGGTATTGATAGGGTTTGACCTAACAGGGTTGTGGATAAATTAATATGACTAACATCTACTAAAACTTTTGGATAAAGTTGATAAGTATCGAAAGATTTTCTATTATTTTTTAAAGTGATTTCATCTAAAGCACCACTACTATAATAACCCCAAGTCATTGAGGAAAGCTGTTGTTTTGCTAAGGATTCATATTCAAATAAGTTAATAGGTTCAATCATAAAAAATGAAGGAAGAAAATCAATTGAATTAGTGTTATCTATTGATAATAACGTAAATAATTGCCTATGTTTTCAAAAATTACTCTTTTTTAAGGTTCATAAGGTTTCATATCTTCCACAACAGGCATATTTTCTGGTGGTTGATAGGGGGGAAAATCTTCCTCAAACGGAACTGCTGGTGATGGTTGATAAGAAGGATTATTATCAATTTCTGGAGTCGTTTCTACCGATTCATTGGGGGTAACTGTTTCTACAGGAATGATAATCTCTTGGAGTTGATTAGGACTATTTGTTTCTACAGGGACAATCTCTTCTTGTGGTGGATTAGGATTATTATTATCAATTATCGTTGGAACTTCATTATAGGGATCAAAGTTATCATTTCGTTGAATTGGATAGGGTTTAAATTCATCAACTCTCGTGGTATTGTCTGGTAGTTCAGGTATGACTGGTGTTGGTAAACTTGGAGGTGGTAAACTTTCTAATTTTCGTTCAGCAGGATAAGGAAATAAGGCTAAAAATTGCTCTTGTCTTTCTCTTTTAGATTCAGGGGCATAATTCCATAAACTATCATAAAAGAAGAAAGAAACCCCTAAGCCATGTTGTTTGGCTGCTAAGACTTTCTCTTGAATAAATTCCATTTCAATTTGTCTATTTCTTAACCCTGTTAAAATACCAACTCCTGTGGGTATTTTTTGCCTAGTTTCTTTAATTTCTGGTTTTTCAATTTGTCTAATAAAACTTTCTAAGTCTGGACGATAAACTTGTACAACTATTTCATCAACAAGATCCTGTTTTACCCAGGTAAACCAATCTTGTAAATGACCTTGATAAGCCGTATCATAGGGGTTAGGAGAAACAGAAAAAATGGCGTTACCTTTCTTGGCTTTTATAGCTTGATTGAGTTGAGCAACATAAGCTGTTAATTTATCAGCACGCCATTTTAGCCAAGCTTGATCTTTTGGGTTTGAGGGAGGATCTTTTTCCGTTTCTTGTTTATATAAATTAACCGTATATTGATCGTAACCTAACTCACTAGGTAAACTTAAATGATCGTCAAATTGAATGCCATCTACATCATACAAGTCCATTACTTCTAGGACTAAAGAAGTAATAAATTCCTGCACTTCGGGACGAAAGGGGTTCAACCAGACCACTTCTCCTGCTGCACTGATGGTGGTTTGAGTTCCATCTCGCTTCTGAGTCAACCATTGAGGGTGTTTTTTGGCTAATTCTGAACTGGGTGGGGCCATAAACCCAAACTCAAACCAAGGTAGCACTAACAAGCCTTTATTGTGTGCTTGGGCAATTAAATCTGTCAAGGGATCTTGTCCTTGAAACCCTTTCGGGACAAACGGTTGTATTCCCTTTTCTTCTGCGATCGCACTGGGATAAAGAGCATAACCGGAATTCCACACCACCGGATATACTGTATTAAAATTGAGACGAGATAATTGAGCGATCGCTTCTTCTAGTTTCGGTTGATCTAGTAGGGTTTCCGTATCGTTAGTGGTTAACCAAACCCCTCGAATTTCTGTTTTAGGAGGAGAAAACGCGAAAAGGGGATGACTAAGTAATACAATGCTGAAAAAGGTTGCTAAAAAAAGTTGTAAAAAGCGAGATTTAAAAATAGATCGGCAACTTTGATAAAAAATAGAACATATCATAACATAAGCCGTTAAGTGCGAGTAAGAATTATTTTATAGTTTAGCGAGCAACATATAAAAGTATAAGGTTCCCACGAAAGTAGGTTATAGTGAAGTTTGGATCAGGAGTCAGAAAATAACGTTGAAGCAAGAAAAGATTACCCTTAGTCAACTTGAAAGCTTTTTATTCAAAGCGGCCGATATTCTTCGGGGAAAAATGGACGCTTCGGAGTTCAAAGAATTCATCTTTGGGATGCTGTTTATCAAACGCTTATCCGATGAATTTGATCGTAAACGAGAACAACTTAAGCGGGAGTTTGCCCATATCGAAGATGCTAACTTACGGGGTGAACTTTTAGAAGATCAAACCTCTTACGGTGAAACCTTTTTTGTCCCTCCTCGGGCCCGTTGGCACGAATCATGGGAGGATGAACAGGGTAACTTAGTCCCTCCCCTCAAACACCTGAAACAAGAGATCGGCAATATGTTAAACAAGGCATTAGCGGCCTTAGAAGATGCTAATGATGCCTTAGCAGGGGTATTAAAGAACAATATTGATTTTAACGCAATCAAGGGAAAAACCAAGATTCCTGACCAAAAATGGAAAGATTTACTCGACCATTTTAATCAACCCCAGTTTATTCTGGTTAACGATAACTTTGAGTTTCCTGATCTTCTGGGGGCAGCTTACGAATACCTGATCAAATATTTTGCTGATAGTGCAGGGAAGAAAGGGGGCGAATTTTACACTCCCGCCGAGGTTGTACGTCTTTTGGTACAGTTAGTCAAACCCCAAGCCGGAAACACCGTGTACGACCCTACAGTGGGGTCTGGTGGCTTTTTAATTCAGTCCCACCAATATGTAGAAGAACAGGGGGAAGATGTCAACGATCTCGCCTTGTATGGACAGGACTCTAATGGTACAGTTTGGTCTATCTGTAACATGAACATGATCCTACACAATATTACTCGGTTTACCATCGAAAATGGGGACACCTTAGAAGATCCCTTAATTTTGGAAAATGGACAAATTCGCAAGTTTGATAGAGTCTTAGCTAACCCACCCTTTTCTCAGAACTACAGTCGGGCTAATCTTAAATTTAGTCATCGTTTCCGAGAGTTCTGCCCAGAAACAGGGAAAAAAGCCGATCTGATGTTTGTACGGAACGGGTATTCCTGCTTGTGTGTTGGTGGTGAATAAGGATAAACCGGAAGCATTAAAAAATAAAATTCTCTTTATCAACGCAGATAGGGAATATGCAGAAGGAAAGAACCAGAATAAGTTACGTCCAGAAGATATCGAAAAGATCGATTATGTGTTTACTTATAAGCGAGAATACCCAAAATATAGCCGTTTGGTGGATAAAGCCGAAATTGTCGAAAAACACGACTTTAACCTTAATATTCGTCGCTATGTAGATAATACCCCCAACCCCGAACCAGAGGATGTAAAAGCCCATCTAATAGGTGGTATTCCAGAGGCAGAAATAGAGGCACAACGGGACACCCTGGCCAAGTTTAAGATTAACCCAGATACCTTATTTCAGCCCTTGCGTCCTAACTATGCCAGCTTTTCCCCAGAAATTGCCACAAAATCAGCCATTAAAGAGAATTTAGAAGCAAATCCCAACCTACAAGCAACCCTTAGCCAACAGTACCAAACCCTAGAAACCTGGTGGCAGCAAGCAAGGGATGATTTTGCTAAGTTAGAAGGGCAGAATATTATGCCCCAAGTCCGTCAAGAGTTACTGAATAGTCTTAAACAGCAGTTTATCCCCTTGGGGGTGTTGGATGAGTTTAAGTCAGCCGGCGTATTTGTCAACTGGTGGCAACAGATTCGTTATGATTTAAAGACCATTATTAATACAGGGTGGCATCATACCCTCATTCCTGATGAGTATCTTTTAGCTGAATTTTTTCAAGTAGAGGAGGCACAAATAGAACAGTTAGAAAGTAAGATTAGTGCAGCGCAAGGGGAGTTAAGCGAAGCGGTGGAGTCAGCGCAAGAGGTGGCGAGTTACGACGCAGAGGAAGAGGAGAAGGTAACAGCAACCACCATTAAAAAGGTATTAAAGGTGTTAATTGATGATTTAAAGGCATCGACAGGAGAATCAGCAGACAGAGAACGCCTATCTTATCAACAAGAATATGATAACATCATTGCGATCGAGAAGCGGATTAAACAGTACAAAAATAAGTTAAAAGAACGACAAGAGGAACTAGCGTTAAAGCTGCGTTTAAAGCGGGTTGGTGGGGAAGAAGTGACGGAGGAAACGGTGACATTGTTGAAGCAGATAGACAGTCAACTGAGAGAACTTGATGCCAATAATAAGGGGGAAAAAAAGAAAATTAATGCACTGAATAAGGATAAAACGGCGTTAGAGGTTCGTTTGTCTCGTATTGAGGGGTTATTGACGGAAATAGGGGGACAGTTAAGGGATGATAAGGCGAAACAGTTGATTCTGAAGAAGTTGTATGATTGGGTGAAAGACCAGCTTACTCGTTATTTGAATGGGGAGAAACGGGTGTTAGTGGCCAAGGTTGAGAACCTTTGGGATAAGTATGCGGTGTCGAGTCAGGAGTTAGAAGCGCAACGAGAGGCAACTTTAGGGGAGTTAAATGAGTTTTTAGCTAAATTAGGGTATTTGTAGGAGTTCGGGGTTAGGAGTTAGAAGTAGGTTGGGTTAAGGGACGAAACCCAACACAAATACTAAAATGGTGGGTTACGACGGATAGTTATATTCTAGTTCTAATCTAAATCATAGCCGTCTAACCCACCCTACTGTTTCGGAAGAGAACATTATGCAGCCTATTAAAAAGCAATTTGTAACCGATGAAAACCTTAAACCAGTGGCGGTAATTATTGATTATCAAGACTGGCAAAAAATTGAGGCATTATTGCAGGAAAAGGAGGAAAAACTTTTAAATCAATTAGAATCGACTGAAGCGGTTGTATTCTCTCCACAGGCGGATAAATCAGCCGTACAAGCTTTATCAGATTTATTAGAAACAGTACGCCGAGAACAATAAATGCTTGAAGGTCAGCGTTTTTATTTTACAGAGCGTAGTTATAGTTTGGGAAGATCGGTGATTATGCCTTATCTTTCTATAATACTTACTTATGGCGATCGCTCTGTTGAAGTAATGGCTTTATTAGATACGGGGGCAAGTGTTAATGTTTTACCCTATGAGGTTGGTCTTCAACTAGGGGCTATTTGGGAAGATCAGACTGTTACAATTCCCCTTAGTGGTAACTTAGCATCTAGTGAAGCAAGGGGTTTGGTTGTTTCTGGGTCATTTTCCTCTTTGTCCCCTGTTCTATTGGCATTTGCTTGGACTCAATCTAATAATGTGCCAGTGATTCTTGGACACATGAATTTTTTTGCAGAGTTCAATGTTTGCTTTTATCGTCATGATCTCGCTTTTGATATCTGTCCGAGACAGAAGGGATGAACTTAATAGGTTGTTTTTATTAGGTAAGGAAAATGCTTCAGTTTTTAACTAATTTTTTGACTAAGTTGGGGTATTTAAGATGAGTTTAACTACATTTTCTACAGACTATAAAACTACTTCTATATCTAAATCTTCTTATCTTCGGGGTAGAATTGGATGGCAAGGATTAAAAGCTTCTGAATTTATAGAAGAAGGACCTTACCTTATTACTGGTACTGACTTTAAAAGTGGCAAAATTGATTGGAAAAATTGTTACCATGTTACAGAAGAAAGATATGCAGAAGCTGAGTATATTCATGTGAGAAAAGGAGATATTTTAATTACAAAAGACGGAACGATTGGAAAGGTTGCATTTGTTAAAGATTGTCCTCCAAAAGCTGTATTAAATAGTGGGATTTTCCTTCTTAGATGTAAAGATGGTAGTTATGATCATAGATTCATGTTTCATCTATTAAATTCACATATATTTGTAAAATTTTTAGATGATAATCTAGCAGGATCAACTATTCAGCATCTTTATCAACATATTTTTGAAAGGTTCGAGTTCCCTATTCCCGTTATAAAAGAACAAACCCAAATAGCCACTATCCTCTCAACAATAGACCGCGCCATTGAACAAACTGAAAAATTGATCGCTAAACAACAGCGCATTAAAACGGGATTAATGCAGGATTTACTAACAAAAGGAATTGATGAAAATGGTAATATTCGCAGGGAAGAAACCCATCAATTTAAGGATTCAGTTTTAGGTAGGATTCCTGTTGAGTGGGAGGTTGAACCACTTTTAGAACTAGCTAAAGTTGACCGTGGAAAATTTACCCACCGTCCCCGTAACGATCCAAGATTTTACGGTGGTAAGTATCCATTTATTCAAACAGGAGATATTACATCCCATATAGGTCGACGAGTATATAACTATTCACAAACACTTAATAAACGAGGAACTTCGGTAAGTAAAAAATTTCCCCGAAATACTATTGCAATTACTATCGCAGCAAATATTGCTGATACAGCTATTCTCGGAATCCCTATGTTTTTTCCTGATAGCATTGTAGGAGTTATAGTTCTTAAACCTAATAATACCCGTTTTGTAGAGCTTACGATTCGTCGTTGGAAACCAATACTTCAAAGATTAGCTCCACAAAGCGCTCAAAAAAATATAAATCTTGAAGTTATAAGACCTCTTCTAATTCCTATCCCTAATTTTGAAGAACAGCAACGGATTGCAGATATTTATGAAGAGATAGAGTCATATCAAGAATGTACTGAGCAAATACTAAATAAACTTCAATCTTTAAAAACCGGCCTTATGCAAGACCTTTTAACTGGCAAAGTTAGGGTAATAGAATTATTGAAAGAAACAGATTGAAATCGATGCAGAAACTGCCCCTTGGAAAACCAACATTATTGTATTTCCAAAAACTCTCTAACTGTGATGATAGAAATCCCCTCAAAGGGATGAAGAACTAACAAGTCTTGATCGCCACTTACAATTAATTTTGCATTGCCATTAATAGCCAACTCCAAAATCTGATCATCTTTGGGATCTCGACAAGTGATAATTCTCTTTGCAATATCAACAAATTCAACTGATTTAGACAACCAAATTAAAAATAAATCTCTTTCAATCAAAGTAATATATCGCTCAAACTTTGGTCTTTCTAACACTTCTTGTATTTCTTGCCAGATTGATTGAGACATCAAAATAATTCCCAAATGCCTAGCCTTGTCTAAGGCTTGACGAGGTTGACTATTTTTAAAGAGTAAAGCACTAACAATAATATTTGTATCTAATACATATTTAGGCCGATTCTTCATTGAGAATTGTCTGCAAAATTTCTGGTGTTAACCCTCTAGAAACGGCTCTATCACTAATTTCATCCATCAGTTGCCCCAAAAAATCTAATTCCTCGTTAATATTCTGTTCCAAAAACAAGCTTACAAGCGTCGCCAGAGATTGCTTTTCACGTTCCGTTGCCTTTTGATAAGCCTGAGCAACCTTGGAACTAACTTTAATGGTAATTTCTTCGCTAATCTGCATAATTTAAGACCTTACTAGATGTAGATTGGCAGAAAAAGGGATACAGCGATCGCTCTTTCAACCTAATCCTAACTTAAAATGGAAGCGATCGCATTTAAGACTATTCTCAACCGATTAGAATCAGATCACTGGAGTTTATCATGAAAACACCAACAACAAAAATCAAACCCTCAACCGAACAAATTCAGAACTTTTGTCATCGTTGGCACATTACAGAATTCGCCCTATTTGGTTCAGTATTAAGGGATGATTTTCGCCCCGATAGTGATATTGATATATTAGTGACCTTTGACCCTAAATTTAAGCGTGGTTTAGCTGAAACTTTACAAATACGTCAGGAACTGCAAACCCTTTTCGGGCGTAAAATAGACTTAATTGTTAAAGCTGCTATACAACGCAGTGAAAACTGGTTACGCCGTAAAAATATCCTAGAATCAGCCCAAGTTATTTATGCTAAGAGATATTGAATCCCTGATTGATATTGAACGAGCTTCCGCCCGTATTCTTCGGTTTTCGAGCGGTATTAAGCAAACTGAGCTAGTTACCAACGATGAGAAACTAGCAGCTATCCTCTATCAAATTACAATTATTGGAGAAGCTACGAAACGTCTTTCGATGGAATTTCGCCAACAATATCCAGAAATTCCTTGGCGAAATTTGGCAGGAATGCGCGATATAATTGTCCATGAATATGATCAAGTTGATCTTGATATTGTTTGGGATGTAATTCAGCACGAAATTCCTCAACTGCTAAGACAAATTGAACCCCTACTAATGGACTCAAACCCCAATGAAAGCCATTGAATTTAAAACAACTATTCACAATAATACTGTTACCATTCCCCCTGAATATTCCACAGAATGGGAAGGTCAAAATGTTAGAGTTATTGTGTTAGAAGATAGTAACATTGACACTTTACTAGAAACTACAATTTCTCTCTTTGAACAAAATAAAATAAGTTTAGGAAAAGCAAGCGAAATATTGGGTATAAATCAGATTAAACTACAAAAAATACTATCCGAAAGAGGTATTTGTGTTCATTATGATGTTGCCGAATTTCAAGAAGACCTTGAACATTTAAAAGAAAAAGGTTATCTATGATTATTATTAGCGATACCTCACCTTTAAGTAACTTAGCTATTGTTGGTAAATTACACCTCTTACCAGAAATTTATCAAACAATTATTATCCCTCAAGCTGTTGCAGAAGAATTAACCAATGCTCAAGATGAAGAAAACATAGAAGAACCTGTTAAACAGGTAAAAACACCAGAGTTTAAAGCTATTTCTCTTAAAACAAAAGGGTTTAAATTTAATCGAGAAGAAGCCAATGATTAACCGAGAACAACTAAAACGTGAAATTGATTCAGTCAATGATGCTTACCTTAATATTCTCTATCGCATTATTCAAGCATTCAAAGTACCCATCACAGAGGATAGTTTACCCGTCGAAAACAATGACACTAACCCCCTAAAAGGAAGCGTAACCTTTGAAGGTGATTTAATTTCTCCTATCGACGGTAGGGTGGGCAAATTAGAGATTGATCTAGACTACCTATAAACTAGAAAAGTTTGCCCACCTTACAACTAAATATTTATCTATTAATCAGGTTTCAGTTATGAGAAAATAGACGGTAAGGTGGGCAAATCAGAGATTGATCTGGACTGCCTATAAATTACCAAAGTTTGCCCACCCTACAACTAGCTAATTTTATCGAAGGTACAAGATATGAATAAACAGATCAAAATGAATGAACGTAACTCTGTTGAAAAACCCATGCTTGATCAACTACAAGGTTTAGGGTGGGAAATATTAGACTTAGACAGAACCCAAACCCCGCAACAAACCTTTAGAGAAAACTTTACCGAAGTGGTTATGTTTCCAGTATTACGGGAACAACTAAAAGTGATTAACCCTTGGCTAGAAAATGACCAAATAGAAGAAGCAATAAAACAACTGATCCCTAACCTTTCTATTACTAACCTCCTCGAAAATAACCGCCACGTCTTTAACCTGCTACAAGAAAACACCAGCGTTTCCGAGAACCGCAACACCGGAGAAAAAAGCCCCACCGTCCGCTTTATTGACTTTGAAAAAACCGAAAATAATCGCTTTATTGCCGTCTGTCAGTTTAAAGTAAGAATTCTAGGCACAGAAAACCATATTATCCCCGATATTGTCCTCTTTTTAAACGGTTTACCCGTCGTTGTCATCGAATGTAAATCACCCAAAGTTAAAGAACCCATCCCCGAAGCGATCGATCAACTATTGCGCTACAGTGAGCAACGAGGGGCAAAAGGAGAAGGCAGTCAACCCCTATTCTTTTATAACCAGTTTATCGTTGCGACCTGCCGAAATCAGGCAAAATTCGGCACTATTACCACCCACACAGAAAAATCCTTTTATCGTTGGGCTGATCCCTATCCTCGCACCCTCAACGACCTAGAACATGGTAGCAGTTCCCCCAACGATCAGCAGCGACTGGTGGCGGGAATGTTGGCCCGAAAAAACCTCTTAGAGATTATCCGCAACTTTACCCTATTCTCCATCAACGATAAGGGAAAAACCATCAAAATAGTCGGCCGTTATCAACAGTTTAGGGCGGTTAAAAAAGCTATTCAACGCCTCCTAGAAGGGAATACCCCCAGAGAACGAAGCGGTATTATTTGGCATACCCAAGGGTCAGGAAAGTCCCTTACCATGATGTGTATGGTGCGTATGATGTACCGTCATCCTAACCTGTGTCAGTGGAAAGTCGTCTTTATCACCGATCGCACCCAACTCGAACAGCAACTCACCGAAACCGGGCAAAATGTGGGCTTTACCGTCAAATCGGCGGATAGTATCGCCAAACTGAAAGAACTCCTTCGCAGTGACTCATCCGATCTCGTCATGGCCATGATCCACAAATTCCAAGAACGAGACTTGCAAGAAACCTTCCCAGAATTAAACCCCAGTAGTAACATCCTGATCATGACCGATGAGGCACACCGATCGCAATATGCCTTACTAGGGGCAAACTTAGATAAAGCCCTTCCCTATGCCTCTCGTATTGGTTACACCGGCACACCCATCGACAAAACTGAAAAAGTCTTCGGGGACTATATCGACAAGTACACCATGCGTCAGTCAATTAACGACGGAGTCACCCTAGAAATCGTCTATACGGGGCGAACTCACAACGCAGAAGTCCCTGATCAGCACGGGATGGATAACGCCTTTGAGGACGTTTTTAGCGAGTATAACCTATCAGAACGATTGCAGATTTTAGGCTACGGGTCACGGGATGCCTATCTAGAAGCCCATCCTACCATCACAGCCAAAGCAAAGGATATGGTACAGCATTACCTGGATCATATCTTTCCCAATGGTTACAAAGCCCAGATCGTGGCTACCTCCCGGGAGGCTGCGGTACGGTATAAACAACATGTAGACGAAGCTTTAGCAGAAGTGATCGCCCAACTTCAACAGTTCAACCCCCACAGGTTAGATATTGATCGGTTAAAACAACTCAAAACCGATGTGGTCATTTCTGGGGGACATAACGACTTACCCCACCTCAAAGCCTATAGTAACCCCACACAGCACGAAACCACGATTAAAAGCTTTAAACTACCCTTTGACGCAGAAGATGAAGGTATCAAGGGAGATATGGGTATTGTAATTGTTAATAATATGCTACTGACAGGGTTTGATGCACCGGTAGAACAGGTGATGTATTTAGATAAAGTGATTCGATCGCACAACCTTTTACAAGCGATCGCCCGTGTTAACCGAGTGGCTGGAGTGGAGAAGGATAAGGGCTTTGTGGTAGATTATGTCGGTATCGGCCACCACCTTAAGGATGCCATTGATAACTACGATGAACGGGAACAGAAAGAAATTAAAGAGGCGTTAAGCTTTCCAGAGGAAGAGATACGACAGTTAGAAGAAGATTATCGGACTATTTTAACATTCTTAGCAGAATACGAACTAACCGACTTAACGGATCATGATGCCTTCTTTGACCTATTTTATGATGAAGATATTCGCTTCGAGTTCATGTTAAAGTTCAAAAAATTGACCCGTAGTCTTAACTTACTGTTTCCAGCGAAAGAAGCTTTAACCTACATCAAAGATTATCAAGCATTAACCGAAGTAAATGTATTAGCAGGGAAACACTTCCGAGATGAACGCCTCAGTATGAAAGGTATTCCGGCTAAACTAAGAACCTTAACCGATCAATATCTCACCTCACGGGGAATTAACGAAAAAATTAAACCCATTTCTATCTTAGACGAAGGGTTTGAAAACCAAGTTAAGAGTCATACTCGCGTTAAAAATAAAGCTGCGGCCATCGAACACGCTTTACGCCACCATATTAATATTGAACTAGACGATGATCCCGAACTGCAAGCCTCCTTCGCAGAAGCCCTCAGAGCCATTTTAGAAGCCTTTAGAGACAACTGGGAGAAGATTTATCAAGAACTCGAAAAACTCCGTAAAAAGCTCATAGCAGCGCAAAATGAGCCTACCTACGGACTGCACAAAAAGAAACAAATGCCTTTCTTTCGGATGTTGAGACGAGAATGTTTTGCAGACATGGAATTAGACGATCAGGCGATCGCTCAAATAGTAGCCTTAACCCAACAAATTTTTACCGTAGTCGAAAGAGAGTTACAATTAACAGGGTTTTGGGAGAGCATTCCCGCTCGAAAAAAATTAGAAGCAGACATTCAAAAAGTGTTACTTTCCTCTGAATTTATCAACATACCTAATTTAGTTAAAAATAGAAAACAAATCATTTCACGAGTCATAGAAATAGCCCAGAAAAACAACGACAGAATTCTCTATGCTAAATAAAAAAATCCTACTTACTAATGCTCTAACCCGAACGCCGAACCCCGAACTCAGATTACATTACTATGAACCTTAACTATAAGGTAATTCATTCATCCCGAAGAAAAACCTTAACCATCACCGTTGAACGCGATCGCTCTATTGTTGTTAAAGCACCCACTGGGACAGATCCCGATAAAATTAGAAAAATCTTAGAATCTAAAAAGCAATGGCTGTATGAAAAAATACACCATGAACAAAAGTATAGATTACCCCTTCATCCCCCTGGCAAAGAATTAGTTAATGGCGAGTCATTGCCCTATTTAGGCCGTTATTATCGTTTAGAATTAGTTGAGGGTGACACAGAAGTAAAATTGATTAATAATCGTTTTCAAGTGCCTAAAACCCAAGCAGAAAAACGAGGGGAAGTGTTTAAAAATTGGTATATCCAGAAGGCAAAAGAGAACATACTTCCCCGTGTAAAAATCTACGCAAAAAGACTCGGTGTAACCTTTAACAAAGCGAAAATTACTGATAGTAAATATCGCTGGGGTTCTTGCACTCCAAAAGATAATCTAACCTTTAACTGGCGATTAGTAAAAGCCCCCATGTTTGTCATTGATTATGTGGTAGTTCATGAGTTGGCGCATTTGATTGAACCTAATCATACTCCCCGTTTTTGGAACATCATTAAGTCGCAAATCACTAATATGGAGAAAGCCAAGAAATGGCTCAAAGATAACGGTCAAATGCTCGAACAGTTATTATAGTCTGAAGATTTCATGGGCAGAGGGGGACTCGAACCCCCATGACCGAAGCCGCCACATTTTGAGTGTGGTGCGTCTACCAATTTCGCCATCCGCCCTTGGCC